>JAFLRY010000013.1 GCA_022511205.1 Eubacterium sp.
TTACTCTCTTGCGTAACACGAAAGAGAGTAACGCCCCGCCGCGGCAGTGGCAAATCTAATTATAAGAATAATTTAGCCTGCCACGTCAGTGGCAAAAACAATTTTACAAAAAAGGCCCTGCGCCGCAGGCGCAAAATAACCCCTCTGTTCAGCAGCAAAACGCAGTGTTGACAGAGGGGTTGTCAGCAAATATATAAGGCTTATTCAACCGTTGTCAGGAATTCCAAATGGTCGGGCAAATCAAAAATCTTTTCCTTTAAAAACAGCGGATAAAAGTATTCCGATTTGAGCCTTTCAAATTCAAGCCACTCAAAATCGTGGGTATGATGTCTTTCTTTAAGAGTGAATTTTTTGCCTTTGGAAAGCAGATCGGTTTTGGAAATATCAACGAGATAATAAACGCAGAGCTCGTGGAATTTTTCACCGTTAACATCTTCAACAAAAAAGCTCTCGTTAAACCAAAGCGGGCGCACGATTTCAGCGTCGATCTCCAATTCTTCCTTGATTTCGCGCAAAACGGCGCTTTCTGCCGTCTCATGCAGAGCAACTCTGCCGCCGGGCAAATAGTAATAGGGCGAGCGTTCGTCGTGCATGGCAAGAATTTTATTTTCGTTCGTTATAATGGCGCAGACTCTGTAATTAAATCTGCCCTTGAATGTGCGAAAGGTTACGTCCATTGATTTTACCTCCGTTATACTGAAATTCGCCGTTTGGCGGTCAGATAACTATAAAACTTTTTATCGGCGCTGTCAACGTTTCTAAGATCTGTATTTTAATTAAATTTCGGCAGGTAATCGCCGTGGGCGGCGATGAGTTCGTCACACATTTTGATGATCGTATCTATATCAAGCTCCGCTGAGGTGTGGGGATCGAGCATTGCGGCAAGATAAACGTCATTTTTCTTTCTGCTTCTCGCTGCCTCGATCGTCATAAGCTGGCAGTTGATATTGGTCATATTAAGTGCGGCGCAAGCCGTCGGCAGAGCGCCCACCGCTGTTGGATGAATGCCAACTCCGTCTATAAGGCAGGGTACTTCAACGCAGGCCTCCTCCGGGAAATTGGTGATAAGGTGATTCGTATTCAGCACGTTTCCGCCGATCTTATAGGGTTTGTTCTCAATGACCGCTTCCATAATGCGGGAGGCATATTCATTGGAACGGATTATCTCCTTAATGCCGCCGTTTTTCAGCTCCTCATACTCCGTTTTCCAGCGAGCGATCTGGTCAACACAGCGCCTTGGGTATTCATCCAGCGGGATATTGTGCCGCTCTATAAGCTCGGGATATTTCGATTTGATGAAATAGGGATTGTATTCCGCGTTGTGTTCGCTGCTCTCCGTGCAGTAATAGCCGAAGCGATCAATATAGGTGAAGCGCACCTGATCCCAAAAGTCCGCGTCATCAAGCAGCTTCTGACGCGCTCTTTTTCTGATTTCGGGGTAAAGATCGTTTCCGAATTTATCCTCAAGCCTCAGCAGCCACGCCTGATGGTTTATGCCTGCAATGAGCTCCTTTCGCTCGTCGCTGTAATAATCCTTCATTCCAACGCCTTCCAGCAGACTTCTTGCGCAGCCCTGAACGGAGTGGCAAAGCCCAACCGTGTTGGGGAAGCAATAGCGCTGCATATATCCTGTTATCATTGCCATGGGATTAACGTAGTTGAGGAACATGGCGTCGGGGCAAACCTCGTTCATATCCCGCGCGAAATCCTCAACCACGGGAATGGTGCGAAGCGCCCTCATAATTCCGCCGATACCCAGCGTGTCTCCGATCGTTTGGCGAAGGCCGTATTTCTTTGGAATTTCGAAATCGATCACCGTGGAGGGCTCATAGCCGCCCACCTGAATAGCGTTGATCACAAAGGAGGCGCCCCTTAACGCTTCTTTTCGGTTTTCAACGCCTAAATGTGTAGTGATTTTTCCCGTTCCGCCCGCTGTTTTGTTCATTGCCTCAACGATAACGCGGCTCTCCTCAAGGCGCTCGCCGTCTATATCGTAAAGGGCGAACTCGCTGTCTTTTAAGCATTCGGTAGCGAGGCAATCGCCGATTATGTTTCTTACGAACACGGTGCTTCCCGCGCCCATAAACGCAATTTTGATGGACATAATATGATCTCCTTTTCGCATTAATAAATACAGTTGAACTATTTCTGTATTTACATTATAATAGTTTTACAGACCCATTGCAATATAATTAAATCGGGAGATACTCTATGGATATTTTACTTAACGGCGAATGGAAATTCAGGAAAAAAGACGGTGGCGAATGGCTCGGCGCACAGGTGCCCGGCTGTAATTATCTTGATCTTTTAAGGCTTGATAAGATAAAAGACCCCTTTGTCGGAACGAATGAAAAGGAAGCTTATTGGGTGGCGCTGGAGGATTGGGAGTATGCCCGAAGCTTTCCGGTCACGCAAGAGTTGCTTGAAAGCGACAGGGTGATACTCCGCGCCGATATGCTTGATACGATTTGTGACGTATATATCAACGATATTTTGGTAGGAAACGGCCAAAACTGCCATTTGAGATATGAATGGGATATTAAGGACAAGCTTCGTGCCGGTGAAAATGAGATACGCATTGTATTCTATTCCCCTGTCCGCTACGTTGAAAAGAAGCAGGCGCAGGAAAAATGCCCGCCAAACAGCAACGGACAAAACGGCATTCCCCATATCCGCAAGCCCCAATGCCATTTCGGCTGGGACTGGGGTCCCGTTCTTCCGCCAAGCGGAATCAGCGGCGATATCGGCATCATTGCCCAAAACGGCGCGGTGATAAAGGATGCTATTATTAAGCAATCTCATTCCGATAACAAGGTCACTCTTGATATCAGCGCGCAGGCGGAGATACTCAGCGATAAATACGTATCGTATGAACTCATCGTTACCGCGCCGAACGGTGAGGTCATTGCCGATATAAACGGCGAAGCGGCGGAGCGTATTTCCCATACTGTGGAGATAGACGATCCTCAGCTGTGGTGGACGCACGAGCTCAATCCCGTTGATGAACAGCCGCTCTATGATGTAGCGATAACGCTCAAAGATAATTCAGGCAATTCCCTTGACAGAACAGATAAAAAAATCGGTCTGAGAACGCTTACCCTTGACAGAAGCAAGGACGAGTGGGGCTTCAATTTTCGCTTTATTCTCAACGGAGTTCCGATTTTCGTTAAGGGGGCCAACTGGATCCCTGCGGACAGTTTCATAAACAGATACACCCGCGAAAGGCTTGAATACGATCTGCAGGCGGCGTTGTTTTCCAATATGAATATGCTGAGAATTTGGGGCGGCGGTTACTACGAGAGCGATCTTATGTACGATTTCTGCGATAAATACGGGATCCTTTTGTGGCAGGATTTTCAGTTTGCCTGCCAGGCATATCCGTTTTTCGATAACGAGCTGACGGAGAACGTTAAGGCTGAGGTTGAATACAACGTTAAAAGGTTGCGCCACCACGCAAGCCTTGCCATTTGGAGCGGAAACAACGAGATCGAAGCCATGAGTATGGGCTGGATGTTCGCTAAAAATTATATTGCGTGGACGGAAAAATTCTTTTATCATATTCTGCCGGAGCAACTCAGAAAATTCGATGATATCACTCCATACATCCCCGGCAGCCCCTGCGGTATAGATCATATGAAGGGACACGATCGCGACAACGTGGGCGATACCCATCTGTGGGCGGTATGGCACGGCTTACAGCCGATGAATTATTATCGCAAGAGGCTTACGAGATTCTGCAGTGAATTCGGATTTGAAAGCCTGCCGGATATCAAAACCATTCAGCGCTTCGCGAAGCCGGAGGAGTATTCCCTTACCTCAAAGGTGTTCCTCTCCCACCAGAAGTGCCTCAGCGGAAATATGAAGATGATCTATTATATCGCTTCACGTTTCAGATTGCCGAAGCATTTTGAGGATTATATTTATCTCTCTCAGATCAGCCAGCAGGAATGTATTAAGGACGCCACCGAGCATTGGCGCAGAAACAAGGGCAGATGCAACGGCGCAATGTATTGGCAGATGAACGATTGCTGGCCCGTATGCAGTTGGGCGGGAATGGATTACTATGGCAATTACAAGGCGCTTCAGTACACATCAAGGCATTTCAACGCGCCGGTTTCCGTTTCCATTCAGGACGAGAAAAACGATATAAAAATATATGCCATCAACGATACGCTTCACGGCGGTGAATACGAGATCGAATGCGCCGTTTACGATTTTGACGGCAAGGAGCTTATCAAACAGCGCAAGGCGATTGAGCTTAACGCGCTTAGTATGGAGATTCCTTTTACGGTAAGCAGAGCGGATATAAAGGAAAAGGAATACGTGCTTGTTGCCGAATTGTATAAGGACGGCGCGCTTGTCAACAGTAAGACTTATCTGCCGAAAGCGGAAAAGGATCTTCATCTGCCGAAGGCGAAATGCTCGCGTCGCACTGAAATCAAGGGAGATACGGTGCATATCTATCTGAAAAGCGATAAATTCATGCGCCTTGTGAGAGTGGAATCGGATAGCAACACAATGCCCTTCAGCGATAATTATTTCGATCTGCTTCCCGATAGAGAAATATGCATAACGCAGAAGCTTCCGGAAAATACGGATATTGAGAAATATGTTGCGGGTCTCAGCGTGCGTTGTGTTCAGGATATTGAGCCAAAGGGCAGCCGCCTTGCGGATAGCTTAACAAGGCTCAGAATACTTCTCAATCCCGTAAACCTCGGCGGCTATGTATATAACAGAAACATTCCGAAAGATATTGATACGAAAGGGATAGAATCTGTAAAATGATTTAATAAAATAAAGGCCTTAGCAATTGCCAAGGCCTTTATTTATTATGGCGCTTTAGTTATACAAAATACTGTAAAATAGCTTCGCATTTTTCTGTAAGACGATAATTCATTGATTTTTTATCATATGGTTCGGCGGTAAAATAACCCTCATCGCAAAGCTCGTTCATAACAGGCAAAAGCTTCTTTTTTTCATCTCTGCGTAAATTATTTTTGAATGCTAACCATTGCTGAGCAGTCCATAAATCACCGTTTTTAAATTTAAGGTTTTTTAGCTCTATAAATATTCTGTTTTTCAAATTCATTTTATTTCTTTCCATTCCCCTTTTTTATTCCGACCTTTTCATATTCTGAGCAATGTATAAAATAATTCTAATACGATATTCTCGTTTTGTCAACGATATTATAGTTTTCAACATTATTTTTCCTTTCGTTCATATAAAATGGACAAGAGGTGATTTAATTGAGTTTCAGCAATAAATTACGCGCTTTAATAGAGGAACGAAATATAACGCAAAAGCAGGTTGCCAACGATCTGAATATCGCGCCGTCAACGATGGGCGGATACGTGCAGGGCAGCAGTGAGCCTGATTTTGAAACTTTAAAAAGACTGGCAACTTATTTCAACGTTACAACTGATTATCTTTTAAATGTGCATTCAAGTAAAAGCAATAATTATCTTGAAGATGAATTGTTGAGAGTGTTCCGCTCAATGAACGCCGAGCAACAAAGCCTTTTTGTTGAGCAAGGGAAGGTGTTTGTGCGCGCAAATGAAGCTCATCGAGATAAAACAATAACATCGTGAGTTGGTTCATAATAAATAAGCCATTGAAATCCTTGTGATCTCAATGGCTATTATTTTTCCTCTTCGTTATCATTCTCTTTTTTGGATAAATTGCGCGCTGTCTGCACCATCTTGAAGCCGCAAGAATAGCTTCGGCCCTCCTCTTGTTTTATGCGTTGCTTAATCTGTTGTTTCAAGCTCGCAGATGAGGGTTTTGGAGCCGTCCGTCTGCGTGACGAGCTTTCTGACGTCACGCACCGCCACGTTATTCGCATTTTTATCACGAAGCGTATAGGTGAGCTCTGCTCTTCCGCCCTTGGCAACCTGAGCCTTTATGCTTCGCTCGAGCTCGGAGGCATCCTCTTTTATAAGCTTGCTCAAATCATTTCCGAAACGGCTTTCAAGAACTTCCCTTGAATATCCCGTGAGCCGCGCGAAATCTCCGCTGACGTAATCGGTTAAAAACGGCTTGTCAAGATCGGCGAAGAATATCGCGCCGGAGAGATTTTCAAGCAGATTTATCAGCTTATCGTTCGCCTCGTCAACTCGTCTTTCCGCTTCCTTGATTTTGGTTATATCGGTAAACACAGCGTGGAAAATCGGGCTTCCGTCACTGTCATATTTCTGCACGGCGGCGTTGCACTTACACCATAAATATTTGTCCTTATGGGTGATAACGCGAAATTCAAGATCGATTTCCTCTTTCATCGCAAGCGCTCTTCCGATCGCCTGATAAACAACGGTTTTATCACGCTTATAGATAAGCTCATTGATATCATAGTCGCGCCAATCATAGTTTTCTTTAGTAGTTCCGAAAAGTCGGCAGCAAGCCTCGTTTATGTAGAGTATCTGAAGATTCATCTCGGGCGTGACTTTAAACAGGCACACGCCGCCGCTTACCAGATCAATAAGGTGGCTGACCTCGTTCGCCCGCTCTTCAAGCTCCCTGCTTTTTTCACGGCTCTTTGAAACGTCGGCGAACACAAGCCTGCAGAGATTTGACTCACTGTAATTTTGGGCGGTGCAGTGAATAAAAACCGGGCGATCATCCTTATCCAAAATGTTAAAATCTATGTAAACGTATTTTGAATTTTTCTTACATAGAGTTTTAAATATTGTATCCCTGTCCATAGGGCGGATTATATCCTTGAGAAAGAGCTTGCCCTGCCTGATTTTTGAAATATGTACACCCACGAATTCAGAAAAGTGGCTGTCTGAATCGATCACTTTGAAATCGTCGGACTTATCTATAACACAGTTTAAAAATTCAACTTCGTATGAAGCATCGTTAAACATATTCTCCGCCACGGCTGTTTGTGACTCCTTTCAAATTGATAAGTATAAAAACGTTATTCTATAATTCTTATGTTGAGGTTGAGGGAGTAGAACACGGATCGCCCCATCTCTCCCAACTTAAGTATAACATATTATTTAAAAAATTGTTAGTGTTAACTTCTTTTTTACAAAATATTGATAAAAATTTAAGAAATATATAGGCAAAAAAAAGAGTTTGTGGTATGATACATGTACTATTATTTTAATATAGTGAGGAGTAATAAAATAATGGCAAAGGTTTTTCGTGTTTTTGTTGAAAAAAAGAGCGGCAACGATATCGAGGCTCGCGGAATTCTTGAGGATCTTAAAACGAACGTTGGTATTACGGGGCTTGAAAAGCTCAGAATAATCAACCGTTATGATGCCCAGGGCGTTTCCGAAAACGAGTTTGCGGACGCGGTAAGGGAAGTTTTTTCCGAGCCCAACCTCGATAACGTTTATTATGAAATAGATATTCCCGATGACTGGCGTTATTTCGCGACTGAATTTCTCCCCGGTCAGTACGATCAGCGGGCGGACAGCGCGGCGCAGTGCATTCAGCTTCTCACGGCGGGCGACCGCCCCGTTGTGGCAAGCGCAAAGCTGATCGCCGTTAAGGGCGATATAAGCGACGCTGAATTTGAAAAAATCAAAGCATATATTATAAACCCCGTTGAATCAAGAGAGGCTTCGATGGAAATGCCCGAAACGCTTGATATTTCAGCGGATGCTCCTGCCGATATCGTTCGTATTACCGGATTTATCGGCAAGACAGATGAGGAGATCGAAGAATATCACAAATCAATGGGCTTCGCCATGAGCGTTGCCGATCTCTGCTGGGTTCGCGATTACTTCAAAACCGAGAGCAGAGACCCGAGCCTTACGGAGCTTAAGGTTATAGATACCTATTGGAGTGACCATTGCCGTCACACCACCTTCAGCACGAAGCTTGACAGTATTGAAATTGAGGAAAGCAAATACAATAAGGCTATCGAGGAAGCTCTTGAGCAGTACTTTGAGATCAGAAAAGAGGTTTACGGCGACCGTGAAAAGGACGTTTGCCTTATGGATATGGCCGTTATCGGCACGAAGGTGCTGAAAAAGCGCGGACTCGTAGACGATCTTGACGAAAGCGACGAGATCAACGCCTGCTCCATTCAGGTTCCCGTTGTTATCGACGGCAAAGAGGAGCAGTGGCTCGTTCAGTTTAAGAATGAAACCCACAACCACCCCACGGAAATCGAGCCCTTCGGCGGCGCGGCAACCTGCCTCGGCGGCGCGATCCGCGATCCGCTTTCAGGCAGAGCCTACGTTTATCAGGCGATGCGCGTTACCGGCTCGGGCGATCCCACGACTCCTTTCGAGGAAACCCTTGACGCAAAGCTTCCCCAAAAGAAGATCACCACCGGCGCGGCCCAGGGCTATTCAAGCTACGGCAACCAGATAGGTCTTGCCACCGGTCAGGTAACGGAGCTTTACGATGACGGCTACGTTGCGAAGCGTATGGAGATCGGCGCGGTTATCGGCGCGTCTCCCAAGGAAAACGTTATCCGCGAGGTTCCGCAGGAGGGCGATATCATCGTGCTTCTCGGCGGACGTACGGGACGTGACGGTTGCGGCGGCGCTACCGGCTCATCAAAGGCGCACAACAGCACGTCCATAGAAACCTGCGGCGCTGAGGTACAAAAGGGTAATCCGCCTACGGAGAGAAAAATCCAAAGGCTGTTCCGCAATCCGGAAGTTGCGAAAATGATAAAAAGATGCAACGATTTCGGCGCGGGCGGCGTTTCCGTTGCTATCGGCGAGCTGGCGGACGGGCTTAATATAGACCTTGATAAAGTTCCGAAAAAATATGACGGCCTTGACGGCACAGAGCTTGCCATTTCCGAATCACAGGAGAGAATGGCGGTAGTGCTCAATAAGGAGGACGTTGATAAATTCATTGCCCTTTCAAACGAGGAAAATCTGGAGGCTACTCCCGTTGCGGTAGTAACCTCCGCAAACCGCCTCGTTATGACCTGGCGCGGCGATAAGATCGTAGATATCAGCAGAGATTTCCTCAACACAAACGGCGTAACGCAGCATGCAGACGCGGTTATAGCGGCAGTTGATGAAAATAATAATTACAGAAATCTTGTTCCCGCCGAGCTTGAGGGCAAATCAAATGCCGACGCGTTAAAGGCCAACCTTTCAAGGCTTGAGGTTTGCAGTCAGAAGGGTCTCGTTGAGCGCTTCGACTCCTCTATCGGCGCGGCAACGGTGCTTATGCCCTACGCGGGTATGTATCAGCTCACTCCCGAGGAGGCAATGGTGGCCAAGATCCCGCTTCTTGAGGGCGAAACGGACACGGCAACCGTTATGGCTTACGGCTTTATTCCGAAACTTTCACGCTGGAGTCCCTTCCATTCAGCCGCCTTTGCGGTTACCGAATCACTCGCTAAGCTTGCCTGCGTTGGTTGCGACCCGAGCAAAGCAAGGCTTACTTTCCAGGAATATTTTGAGAGGCTGAACGATGATCCCAAGCGCTGGGGCAAGCCCGCGGCGGCGCTTCTCGGCTCCATTACGGCGCAGATCGGCTACGGCACCCCGTCAATCGGCGGTAAGGACAGTATGAGCGGTTCTTTCAACGAGCTTGACGTTCCGCCCACCCTCGTTTCCTTTGCCGTTGGCATCAGTGAAGCTTCCAAAACCGTTTCCGCTCAGTTCAAAAGAGCCGGCTCAAAGGTGTATATGGCGGAGCTTCCCGTTAACGCCGAAACGGGAATGCCGAATTACGAAAAGGCGATGTGCCTTATGATGGATATTTATGCCGGTGTAAGAAGCGGCGATATCCTTGCCGCAAGCGTTGTTAAAGAAGGCGGCGCGGCGGCCTGCATCTGCAAAATGGCATTCGGCAATAAATCAGGCTTCACCTTCGCTCAGGAGCTTGACAAGGAAACGCTCTTTGCCGCAAAGCAGGGCAATATAATCGTTGAGATCCCCGAGGATAAGGAGTTCAACTTCGTCGGCGGCGCTACGCTTCTCGGTACGGTTAACGACAACGGCGTATTTATCATAGACGGCAACGTGCTCACCGTTGACGAGCTGATCGAAGCGTGGACGGGCAAGCTGGAGGGCGTATTCGCAACAGACAGCAAAACCGACGCGGCTATGCCATACGACGTTCCGCTTTACAAAGAGCGCTCGATTTTCATCGCGAAAAACAAGGTAGCCAAGCCGAAGGTATTTATCCCCGCTTTCCCGGGCACGAACTGTGAGATAGACACGGCCCGCGCCTTTGAAAAGGCAGGCGCCGAAACGGAGATACTTGTAGTAAACAATCTTTCCGCTTCCGCGATCAATGAAACGATAGACAAAATGGTTAAATCCATTGAGGAAAGCCAGATCGTTATGCTTCCCGGCGGCTTCTCCGGCGGCGACGAGCCGGAGGGCTCAGGCAAATTCATTGCCACCACCTTCCGCAATCCCAAGGTTAAAGAGGCTGTTTCAAGGCTTCTCAATTGCAGAGACGGTCTCATGCTGGGTATCTGCAACGGCTTCCAGGCACTCATCAAGCTTGGTCTCGTTCCCTACGGTGAGATCGTAGAAATCAAGCCGGACGATCCCACGCTGACCTTCAATACCATCGGCAGACATATTTCCTCCATGGCATACACGAGAGTTACCAGCACAAAATCCCCGTGGCTTGCGGGCGTTGAGGCGGGAGATATGTTCGCGATCCCGATCTCCCACGGCGAGGGCAGATTTGTTGCCAACAACGAGGTTATGAAGAAGCTCATTGAAAACGGACAGGTTGCCACCCAGTACGTGAATCCGATGGGAGAACCCGTTGCCGATATGCCCTTTAATCCCAATGGCTCTGTTTGCGCTGTTGAGGGTATCACCTCACCGGACGGACGTGTATTCGGCAAAATGGGCCACTCCGAGAGAAAGGGAACCGATCTTTACGGCAACGTTCCATTCGAAAAGGATATGAAAATATTTGAAAGCGGCGTAAAATATTTTAAATAATATCCTTGATTCGCGTTAAATTCTAAAATGAATAGAATATGCCGGGCGGATAAAATATCCGCCCGAGCGTTTCCATATTACAGGAGGATACAAGATATATGAAATACGTAGTTGTTCTTTACGACGGAATGGCGGATTATCCCGTGCCGGCCTTAGGCGGAAAAACACCTATGATGGTGGCGGATAAACCCAATCTTGATTATCTCGCGCAGCGCGCGGAGGTCGGCCTCGTGCGCACCGTTCCAAAGGGAATGAAGCCCGGATCGGACGTTGCCAATATGAGCGTTATGGGCTTTGATCCCGCTAAATACTACACGGGCAGAAGCCCCCTTGAGGCGGCGTCGATCGGTATTGATATGAAGCCCACCGACGTTTCGCTTCGCTGTAATCTCGTAACTCTGTCTGAGGATGATAAGCCCTATGAAGAAAAGATCATGGAGGATTACTGTGCTGACGATATTTCATCAGAGGAAGCGGCTGAGCTGATAAAAGCCATTGATAAGGCGTTTGGAAATGAAATTTTTCGTTTCTATCCCGGCGTTTCATACCGCCATTGCCTGATCTGGAATAACGGCACCACCGAGCTTGGCACACTCACTCCGCCCCACGACATCACCGGCAGAGTGATAACCGAATATCTTTCAACCGGTGAAAACGCCGGCGTACTCATCGATATGATGAAAAAATCTTACGATATTCTTAAAGACCACCCGATAAATCTCGCCAGAAAGGCAAGGGGCAAGCGTCCGGCAAATTCCATTTGGCTTTGGGGCGAAGGCACGAGACCCGCTATCGGCAGCTTTGAAGAGATAAACGGCATAACCGGCGGTGTTGTTTCGGCGGTCGATCTCATCAAGGGCATCGGCGGCTGCGCTAAAATGGAGGTTGCCGAGGTTGAGGGCGCAACGGGATATATAGACACCAACTTTGAGGGCAAAGCAAAGGCGGCGCTGGATATTCTTGAAAGAAACGATCTCGTTTATATCCATTTTGAGGCGACCGATGAATGCGGCCACAGAAATGAGCCTGAAAACAAGGTGAAGGCAATTGAAATTATTGATCAGAGAGTTCTGCCTATTCTCTTTGAGGGGCTGAAGAAATATGACGATTATAAAATAATGATCCTTCCCGATCATCCAACGCCCATCGTTACGAGAACCCACGCTTCCGACCCTGTGCCTTATCTTATTTATCATAAGAAAAAGGAAATCAGCGGGGTCAAGACTATCAACGAGGAAACAGCTGAGTCTACCGGAATTTTTATTGATTTCGGGCCGGGTATAATGAAGCATTTTATCAATGATTAACGTTTATAGAGTAAAAGAGGATCCTTTTTGGATCCTCTTTTTTCGACAAAATATTACAATTACATTACGATTGATATCGTTAGGTTTACAATCAAAACTGCGCAATGGTAAAATATTCCTGTAATTACTTTGAGTAGGGGAAAATTTATGAAGGCAATACGCTTTTTATCAGTTTTATTGTTGCTGTGTTTCTTTCCGATTTGTGTTTTCGCAATGGATTCGGGCTTTGTTTACAATTCAGCCCGGTGGCAGTTTAATAAAGACGTTGTTCACAGACTGCTTGATATCAATTCGCAGGGCGATAATTTAAACGGTGTTTGCAGTTATTATTCCGATGTCCCCAATAGTTGTTTTTATCTGCATTTAAGCTATAACGAAAGCAGTATGACGGATAGCGGCAACGTTATCTATCTGCGCTTTAATATCAATAACAGCCGCCACTCGTATCAATTCAATGTTGATAAAAACGGCCTTCTTAATTCTGATAAAACTACTGCCGCAGCCTTCGATATAATCCCCAATTTTTATACAGCTTCGCAGTATGGGCAGGAGATATATCTCGGTTTGGATTTCCTTAACAAAGAGGATACAAAGCTGAATACCTCTATTGAAATAACCCTTAACGTTAACGGCAAAGCATATAAGCTTTTAGGCGATGGCGTTCGTCTGAATTACGGAGATTATGCCGCAAGCCTGCCCACAACGAAACCGACAACAACCAAACCGACTACCACAAAGCCCACTACCGCAAAACCAACAACTACGAAGCCTACTACTACAAGACCCACGACCACAAAATCAACGACGACGAAACCTACAACAACAAAACCCACGACCACCAAGCCGACTACTACAAAACAAACAACGACCAGACCGACAACTACTAAGCCCACTACCAATAAACCAACTACGACCAAGTCAACAACTACGAAACCGACAACCACCGCGAAACTGACGACAACAAGGCTCACAACCACAAAGCCTACTACTACGAGGAAAGAGACAACGACTAAGTTCAGCTTCACGAGACCGGCTTTGGAGCATACTACCGAAAGAACAATGGAGCAGCAGTTTGCAGGCATAACAAGCTTTGAGCATACGGAAACGGTTGCCACACAGAATACGAATCAAAACAATGCTTTTGATCAGGCAACTGAACAGCAACCGAATTCTGATCAAGACGCGATCAAAGAGCCTACAGCCACCACCAATAAAACCGCGGCTCCGGAAAGCGAAGCCACCACGAAATTCAAATACACCGGAGTTGCTGCCTCTTCAGAATCGGAGGGAAATGACAACAACTCAGTAATAGATAACAATTCTAAGCAACAAGAAAGCAGCACAAAATTTCATTATGTCCCGGGCGAGATCACAGACGGCGCTGAGACGCAACCGGCTCAAGAAAACATTATTCAAGCTGACGATAATCAACAAGAGATCAATCAAATCGGTGACGAAATAATACTTCCCGAAGGTGAAAATCCCGGGAGCCTGTCTCCCCAATCAAAGCTGCTTATAGCCGTTGCCGTAATCCTTGCGGCTTCGGGAACGGCGCTGATAGTGCGCAATTTATCCAAAAAAGAAAATGATAACGAAGAGGAAAACGTATAATGGACGATTACAAAGCCGGTCACAGAAAACGAGTAAAGGAAAAGTATGCCAAAAAGGGCGAAGGGGCGTTTTACGATTATGAGCTTCTGGAAATGCTTTTATTCTACTCTATCCCGCGCAAGGACACGAAGGAAATAGCCAAAAGATTACTAAGCACATTCGGCTCTATGGATAATCTTCTGAATGCGGATATAATGCAGACAGCAACGGTTGAGGAAGTCGGAACGCAAACGGCGATACTTATTAAGCTGGTGGCGGATATAAGCAAAAGAGCGCTTGACGACAGGGAAAAGCAGATCGCGGTAAAGGGCGTGGATCAGGCAGGGGAATATTTTCAAAAGCTTCTTAAAAATGAAGCAGTAGAAAAATTTGCCGTACTACTTTTGGATAACGGTAACAGGGTGCAATTCAGCGGAATTATAGACGGCGGGACCGGGGGAGCGATGGATATATCTATGAATAAGCTCGCTCAGCTCATCATCGTTCATCAGGCTACAGGGCTGATAATCGCTCACAACCACCCAAAGGGTATCGCGAAGGCCTCCGGAGCGGATGTAAGCGCCACGTTAACCATAAGGGATTTTGTGAAAAAGATCGGCGTAAAGCTAATGGATCATATAATCATCGGCTCAAACGGAGTCTATTCCATGCGCTCCGATCTGGAATATAACCACTATTTCAGTTAGTAAACTGAATTTCTGCGGAGAAATCAATAACTCCGTGGGCGTTAAAAGAAAAAACAGGGTGGCGCGCCATCCTGTTTTTAATTATATGTAAAAGTTATGTAGCAGAAGAGTGGAAGGGCATCTCTCTTCCGCAGATCAGCTGTTAAAACAGCGTGGTTTGCCTACAAGTGCTTTTTAAAGATCGTCAGCGTCCTGAATAGGAATATCGTACTCATCGTGATAATACGTATCCGCCGTCATTCCCGTATAGCTGCCATTCGTGTCGCTCTGAACCATTTCGGGGCTTATATAGGACGTAAGATCTATTATTTTTTTGCCGTTGATATTATCCTTTTTTTTATTTAATTTTTTATTCTTATCATTGTTTTTCATAAAAAATTCACCTCGTTATATTGTAGTCTGAGGTGATTTTTTTATTCCTCTTTCTAAATGGCAGTTCTTTCAAGCGCTATATTTTTTCAACGTCTATCAAGGCAATTTTATCCATAAAGAGCTTTGGCGTGATGACGTCTCCCATTTCAAAGAAATCGTCCATATTCAAATTAAAATTATTAACGAAAATCGGTGTGTTTTCATATTCAATATCTATATGAAGCCTTTGCGCGTCGCTGGCGATTTGCTGAGGATCATATGTGGTGCTGTCGTAATATCTGCAAGCCTTGATCTCCCCGTTTTTAATGTATTGAAGCACTATGTTCCTGGAGGATTTCGAAACGGAGATGTAGGCGGAAACGTCCTTTGAAAGCGCCTGCCCCATCGTCAGCTGAGCAACCGCCTTGCACGCTCCGGAATTCAGGAAAAATTCGTTAATAAAAATGCTTTCAAGGGCGCTGGTATCGTCCGGCACTATAATGGCAAGTATATTCTTAGATGATCGCCCCGGATAGATAGATTTTACAAATTCTTTAAAGTAATGCTGGCTTTCGGCGATTTTTTTTGCGAAGGTATGATAAAAGGGAATATTCGGCTGCGTTGAAATACCGGGCGGAGAAAACGCCTTGTACTGTTCGGTAGCTTTATCGAAAACAAGAATATTCGAATTGGTTATTATTACGGGAACGCACCGTGCCATTCTGTTCACTTCCTAACGATTATTCATTAATATTTTACTACATATTACGAATGAAATCAAATATTTTAAAAAATTAGTGCATTTATCTGTGATATGTGTTAAAATAATCTTGATCTATTATTTGAGGAGAATAAAAAATGAGCAATAAAGACGAAGAACTTGAAAAAATCTTAAATGAGTTTAAAACAGAAGATATAAAAGCCTCCCCTGAGCCTAAAACGGAAAACGATGAAGCCAAAGCGGCGCAAGCGCCTAAAGCGGAGCCGGCAGCCGATGCCTATGCGGCAAGAGCCGCGCATTTGAGCGCGCAGGAGGATAATTTGCCTGAAGCGTATAAGCAAACTGAAAAACGGGAAAAGGGAAAAAGCAAGATAATAATCATTGTCATCGCCGTAGTAGCTGTTATTGCGATAGCCTGCGCCGCGGGATTCGGGCTTTTTTCGGGAGGAAAAGAGGAAGAGCCGTCTACTGACGCACCCACCGAACCTCCGGTAATTACGACAGAAGCTCCTGCGCCGGTCAGTACGAACAATCCCTTGACGGGTGAAGCTGATTATAACGCGATGGCCGTTGGCTTAAGACCTATTGCCGTAGTTGTTGATAACGCCTCAGGAGCAAGACCTCAGTATAATCTTGACGCCGCCGATATCGTAGTTGAGGGAGAGGTCGAAGGCGGAGAAACGCGTATGCTCTGGCTGTTTTCTGATATGACCGATCTGCCGGAATTGCTTGGCCCGACGCGCTCTGCAAGACCCAGCTACGTGCAGTTTTCCGAGCTGTTTGACGCGATCTTTATCCATTTCGGCGGAAGCCATAGCAAGGGCGATTACGTTGGCGGATACGAGGTCATTGCCGCTGACAACGTTGACGATATAGACGGCATGAAGACCTCCGCTTGCTTCAAGCGCACCTCGGACAAGCACAGCCCTCACAATGCGGCGCTTCTTGGTAATAAGCTCATTGACGTAATTGAGAGCAAGGGCTACAGAACGAAGATGGATCAAAACTCCTTTGCCGATCTGAGCTTTAATGAAAGTGTAATTCCTGTTTCAAGCACTGCATGCAGCGGCGCTACAGTTAAGTTCTCGTCACGCACCAGAAGCCATACGTTTGCTTATAATGAGGCCGAAAAGGTATATACCAATCAGAGCGATTACGGAACGCCCGTAAGATTTACAAACGTTATCGTTATGTTCGCTCAATCTGAATATATCGTTAAATACGATTATAAGCAGCAGGGCAAAAATGAAACCTATCTTAACTATTCCCTTACGAGCGGCACGGGTAAGCTGCTCTCCTGCGGAACTGAAGTTGATTTCACCTGGAGCGTTGATAACGGAAAGCTTTCCTTTAAGGACACAGCCGGCAATCAGCTTGATCTCAATCCCGGAAAGAGCTATTTGGCACTCGTTTCTTCCAACAATGGCGGAAGCGTTTCAGTAAATGCGGAATAAGATCGCTAAAAAAGAACCCCATACAGAGCGTTCTGTTTGGGGTTCTTTTTTACTTTTGAGACATCAAATATCTCTTATTTTCGTAATTTAGTTACCTTTCATAAGCTGTCCGTAAAGCAGCATATGCTGACTGTTAGTACCGAAATCAGAGAAAACAGCAAAGGAAAATGAACTGTCAGCGATGAATTCATTTACTCCGGCGCTTTCTTTAGGTTCACCCGCCTTAGCCTTTTTGTTTTTCGGCGCTGAACCGATACCCTTTTCGTCAATTGTGATCCTGGTTTTTTGTATGATCTCCTGAATAAACCAATTTGCATCTGTGCACATGTTGTAGAAATTCGCGCTGTTTTCGTTGATTGCATCCTTGACGCCGCGCGACAGCAAAAAGCCCAACAGGTCATTTGAATTAAAGGTTGACTCAAGATCGAATTTCGGCAAGACTACGTGAACCTTTTCCATATGAATCTTAGTCATTTTGTCAAACATATCCGTGCGGTTACCAAGAAAACAAACGAAGCTCATATTGTCTTTCATAGGGAGAACAAGCACTTTCGTGCCGGCTTCATTGCAATACAAAAATTCGCCTGTATTCTCCATAAAGTTCATGGTCTGCTCTTGACCGTCAATACCAACAAACGTGTTTTCATAGGTTGAGAATTTTGAGAACGCATTCTCCCATGCGGTTTTTAAATGTATCGTGTTGATAAAAATTGCAGACGCGCCGACGGCATCATTCGCGGCAGTCGTGATCATACCGTCTGTTTTTTGATCGATCCATTCGTTTATTGCCGGAAGCATCTCATCGGGATTGTAAGAATAAGCGTCGGCGTCATAAGTTTCTTTAATGCTTGACGTATAAATATCGGTGAACCCGCCCATAAGATCCGTGTTGCTCCAAAGGGAATTTGCCACGGAGAACGACGGCTTGGCGTTTTTCATGCGGGAATACCATTTATTGAGCGAATCAATATCGGAAAAACCTGCGGCTTTCACCAATTCCGCACGGGTATCGCTCTGAGCGCTCGACGCGGCAAGACATAAAGCTACGCGTAAAGCTGTCGGCGATACCATGAAATCAGAATCATCATAGCCATTAAGACATAAATATGAAATCAATTCACCGTCAAACTCGCTGAGCTTATAATTTATAGGTCCCTCTGTATCAGGCTTTGATTTATTACAAGCAACAAACCCTGTCAAAAGAACTACACACATAAGTAATGCCGCAATTTTTTTCATAAAACCCGCGCCGCGAATACCAACGGTTTCGACCGAAAGGAAACCGAAGCTTCGCATCCTTTCTAAAGAGTATTTCCTTGTTTAGTATAGCATTATTCTATAGTTAAATCAATGCTTTATTAAAAACACGGCTCGCATTGCGGAATGCATAAAATTTACGCAAAATTTGCAATTTTTTCTAAAATACACAATAGTATAATTATAAAATATTGATTTTATATTATTACTGTGATATAATAAAAACTGGATTTTTATCTGCGCAGTAATTTTAAATTATGGAGGAATGAGTCTATGGGCAAAAAGTTTCGAAGCTTAGCGGCAGTGCTGCTGATCTTGGTAATGATCGTTCAAATGATACCTGCCAGCATTTTTTCCGCTCAGGCAATAGGCGATGCTTCGGGTAACGGCGCTGCCGTTTCCGTTGAAGAGATCGATTTTTCTCTGAAACGTCTGTTGGTAGGCACGAATGATTCATCTATCTTTGAAGAGGATACGAAAGTGATCGCTGAGTATGGCGATGTGTATCTGCTTGAATTCGAAGATGAAGATGAAACAAAAAGCGCCTATACATACTATAGCGAAGCAGCGGAGTTTGTTGACGCTGACGTTGCGTTGTTTGTTGCGGATAACGAGTCTATCGATGGGAAGTCGACAGAGTCTGCAAACGCAGTAAGCGGCACGCAGTCGAATGCCAAAAACAATATCAGTAAAGGGCATTACGATGTTGCGATTATTGATACCGGCGTTGCAAACGGCGCGGCAGAATCTGTTTCTGTTATTGGCGGTGACGGCGTTGATGATAACGGTCACGGCACAGCTATGCTTGATGCTGTAAAGAGTGTTTCTGATGCTGTTTTCGTATTGTCTATCAAAGCGTTTGACAGCCACGGCATTGGATATCTGTCTGATGTGTATGCCGCCATACTGTGCGCCATTGAGCAGAATGTCAGCGTGATCAGTATGTCTTTCGCCGCAGAGATGAAAACAAACGGCTTTGTACTGGAGCACGCTGTTGCTATGGCAAAGGAAGCGGGCATTATCTTCGTCGGCGCTGCCGGTAATGATAACGCCAACGTCTCCAAATATCTTCCCGGCAGATTAAATGATGTTTATATTGCCGGTGCTTGCGATGAAGACGGCGTAAGGCTTTCAACCTCCAATTACGGAGATAATGTGACGTGCAACGTAGTTGCCGGCTCTACCTCCGAGGCCGCCGCCAAGTTGGCTGCTATTATTGCTTTATACGGCGAAGACTATATAAGCGCCGAAATGAATAAGGGAGTTTTATTTGAAAAGAGCTACGGTATCCCTGCAGAGGAGCATGCTCAGCTGGTTGAGACAGAAGCTTCTAACAACAGCCTTTTGAACAAGTCAGAGCTGACCGCCGCAACATTGGATGCGATCAGCGGAAAGCCCGTTGCTTCAACGAACAAGACTGATACTGCAGACGAAGAGCCTGCTGATGTAGCTGACGAGACCACCGACGCAGCAGACGAAACTACGGATACAGCAGATGAGCCTGCTGATGTAGCTGACGAGACCACTGACGCAGCAGACGAGCCTGCCGATGTGGCCGACGAGACCACCGGCGTAGCAGACGAAACTGCTGATACAGCGGACGATCCCGCCGATGCGGCTGACGAGACCACCGATGTAGCAGACGAAACTGCTGATACAGCCGACGAGCCTGCCGATGTAGCCGACGAGCCTGCCGTTATAGCTGATGAACCGGAAGCTATAACTGACGAGCCCTCCGGAGTTGATGATCCCGCTCAGAATACGGATGAAGATGAGGATGATGAGGATGACGAGGAAGATTGGACAACTCCGCCTTCTCAGGATCCTGATACAGTTGACAATACGACGATTGAGAGAGTTTATGTACGCTGGCAGAGCACAAGCGCCGGCGAAGAGACGCCTGCCTATTTCGGAACTTTGAAATTGGCTCCGGATTCAGAGCTTGTTGCGGATCAGCAATTCCAGATCGACTTTGCTCTTTCAGGTCAGGAACCTTATGAGCCCGGTATGATCGAGCTCACGTTCCCGGCATACCTCTGGAAAGACAGATATGGCAAAGAGCCCGGCTATCTCACTGTAGCCGTTCCGGAAGATCCAACAGAAGGCGCGGAGTTTGTTTGGAAGCGAGTTGATAATAATATCGTTATTACCAACTCAAAGACGATCCCCGCCGCAAGCAAGGTAATGATCCAGGGCACGTTCCGCGGCGTTGTCGCTCCTGATATGAAGGACGAAACGTCTTCACTTGATTTTGTTGACTTTGGTGTAACGCTTACCGTTGAAACACCGCTTCACAATACCATTACCAAAAGGAGTAATAGTATTGACGCGAAAATTGATACGTCTGTAAAAGCAACCTATGCGAACAAGACGGCGTATAACAGCTTTACAAGAACTTACGATGTTTGGTGGGAGGAAATTCCCGACAGCATCCCCAATGAACTGCTCCCCAAAAACCCGAATAATTATGCGTATATCCGCTGGTATGTTTCGGGTACTGCTTACGGAAGCCAGCCCTTTGATATGTACGTAACCGATACCGTTACGGATGATTACGGCGGGATCATGCTCGGTGTGTCTCACTGTGCTCAGGGAAACGGAACTGTTAAATCTACGAATAATAAGACAGTCACAGCTCTGTTATATCACGGATACAGCACCACGGCAAAAACGGCTTACGTTTGGACTGCGTATCCGAAAGATAAGTTCCCCGAAGACGAAGTAGTTATGATACCCAACGAGCAGACTATTTCAGTTGTTGGCTGGGATGATGAAATCGAAACAACTCAAAAAGCGGAAAGCTCCGTAGACACAAAATCTCCTACTACATATACGTTTATCAAGCACTGGGACGATTTAGATGACGCGTGGGAAGTTCGTCCTACAAAGCTGGATCTGAACATTCTTTATGAAGGCCGCCTATGGAAAACCGTCACGCTTACAGAAGCCGATGCCTCTGATGGCGGAGATAACGATTGGAAATACACCTGGTCTGACGGCGGTCTCGCCGGTACTTTTGACGTATCCGAAACCATGTATGATTACTATGGCGTTTGGGAAAAACGATTTGACGGCACAGGTCACCAGCTTGAATGGAACTACATTTTGGTTGGAACAGACTATGACCCGGACACGCATACGTGGATTTATACGAACCGTTATGATGAGGGATGGATCAAGTTTGAGATATCCAAGATAGAAAAGAATGTTGAGTACAAATTTAATGATAGCTCAACTGTAAGCTCCCGTGATAAGCTTTCTCTGAACAAGCTGCTGAGAAATGAAGATGTACTTGTGGAATATCCTGTTAAATCTCATATCTCCGTTGCCAAGCCGTCGGTTTGGTTTGGCGTAAAGCCCAACAGGTTTGTTCTGGAGGACGTAGAATATATCCTGAATGATAATACCAATCTAACCGTTGATGACGTAAGTATTAACGCTGTCACCCTTGAGAATCCGGTTGTATGGCATTATATAGAGAATTCTTATAATGAAGACGGCTGGTATCAGCGCGAAACAGTGAAAGCTCCGGAAGCAACCCTCTACGGCTTAATGGGCGAAGACAATTGGGTCAAGATGGCAACACTTCTTGACGGCAAAGTTACGCCTGTTGGAGAGAACGTAACTGTTACCGATATGCGTGTTAAGCTGCCGAACGGCGTTTCCAGAGTAAAGCTGGAGCTTGAATCTGACGAAGCTGTTGTAGAGATGAATTACACGGTTGAGCTTCGTGTAAGACCGACAGAACCGGTACTTGCCATGATCAACTCCGAATTCCAAAACAACGATCATCTGCGTTTCACCTTATACAACAAAGCCAACGCTTACGCTATTTATCTTGGCGAAGAGGAAAAGATGGTCGACTGGATCCCCTATAAAACAGGCGACCGCGTCAGTGATATGTCTGACATAGCCATTGGTTACTTACACGGCAGACAGTTTAAAGTTGCGACTGATTTGGAGAAAAAGTTCGAGCTGACCGGAAGCGACGAGGTCAATAAGAGAGTCAAACTGACCGCTGAGCTGACGCTGACACAGCAATCCAACGTTAATACGATATCCGAGTACAAAGACGCTATTGCTGAAGGTGAAATTCCAAACACGAAATCAGGTGTATTTTATGATCTTCTGCCCTTTGGTGTAGATCCTGATTTGACATCGATCAAAGCCGGTGATAATGACAGAATCGCGAACGCCTGGGTCGTTGAAAACTATAAGGACTCCGGCCGCACGCTGCTTGTAGTCAAGGTTGAGTTTGAAGATAACATCAGCAATACTGAAGAGAGCAAGTATCCGGATAAATCAACTTATCCGACCGTTGGTTATAAAAACCAGCACACGATCAAGTTTGATTCCTACTGCCCATGGACAGTAGTTGCGAATACGTCTACAGGCTTTGCCGAGATGCGCAACGTTGCTGCCTATGAGGCAGACGAGCAGGATATCGGTACTTACACCGAATGGTCAGGCGAGCCGGACGATCCCACTAAGAATCAGCACGTATTATCTAGTACCGCAGTGGGACCTGATGCTGAGCTGATGACTGATCTTGATCCGAATCGTGACGATCCTTCATTCGTATACGCCGGCGCACCGCTTATCTATAAATCCATTGACGTTCAGGCGATAACGGGACTTGAAAAGAGCGTTCAGGCAGCAGGCTCAGGTTACTGGTCTAAGGGTCTTGATAATGACGTTAACGTTCAGGAGGGCGGCAAGTATACCTACCGTCTGTCTGTAACCTCCGCACCGGATACCATTACGCAGGATATCATCCTTTTGGATTCTATTGAAAACTACATGCCTCAGGATTCTGATGATCCGAAAGATATCGCCGATAAACACTGGCATGGTACCCTGGTGTCCGTCGATTTGGCGCAGGCTAAGAAGGTCGGCGTGGCCCCTGTTGTATATTACAGTACAGTAAAGAATATTGACATCTCCGAATATGCCATGACGGTAGAAGGTACTCCGGATGATGTTATAGAAAAATTGGCAAGTTCACCGGATTGGTCAACGGAAGTATCGGATCTTTCTCAGGTTACTGCTGTTGCTATTGATCTCCGCAATCGCGAGGACGGCTCCGATTTCAGTCTTCAGTCCGGCGAGTCTCTGACAGTTTACCTGCATATGCGCGCCCCGTTTGAAAAGGATAATCCCAATCCCGACTATTTCAAGGGAACAAACGGACGTAATCATGTTAATAACGCCCATGCATATAACGATATATATCTGAACTGTCTGCAGGTTGTTCATGGCACGAACACACATGCCTATATTCATAACAGCTATACGAAGGTCGGTATCTATACAAAATACATCGACGTTAAGAAAGCTTGGGATGACGATAACGACCGCGACGGTAAGCGCCCCGGCTCGATCAAAGTTCATCTGTATGCCGACGGTGTAGACACCGGAGAGTACGTTGTTCTTAACGATGATAATAAATGGACCGGCACTTTTGAACGTATGCTTACCTACAATGAAGAAGACGGTAGCTATATCGACTATACTTTTGTAGAAGAGTTTGATAGCAAAGACGAATATCAGTTAAAAACAAAACAAGAGATTCGTAAAAACGGATCGGTTCTTATTACGTTAACCAACAAGCACGATCCGGAGACGATCAAAATCCCCATAACAAAGTTGTGGGATGATGAAAATAACAACGATAAAACAAGACCCTCTTCCATCATGGTGCGTCTGTATGCTGATGGTAAGCTTTACAAGACGATTACGATCACTCCGGATGTGGACGGAAACTGGTATGGCGAGTTTACGGATCTGCCGAAGTATCGCGATAAGGGCCAACCTATCGAGTATACGATTACAGAAGCTAACGTTGACAATTACATCCCGGGTAAAACCGAGGGTGATATGGACGAAGGCTTCACGCTTAACAACATATACTATCCATTCGGTGATTTGCTCGTTAAGAAGGTTCTGGAGGATGAGACTCTCAAATCTGCCGATACGGAGTTCACCTTCACATTGCTGCTGACAACCAAAGATGAAAACGGCAACGTGATAGATGAAACAAATAAATATAAATATACTATTCTTGATGGCGACGGCAAGGAAATCAAGAGCGGCGAGATCGGTAACGGTGATGAGTTTGTGCTCAAGGGCGGTCAAACGTTCCATGTTAAGGATATTCCGACAAACGTTGAGTACGCTGTCAGCGAAGCGAGCACAAACGGTTTCGAGATAATTGCATCGAATGAAACCGGCAAAATCAGCTCATGGAAGCCGGCGGAAGCAGTATTTAAAAATAAGTATTCAAGCAAGGGCAATGCTCAGCTGGAAGCTATGAAATGCCTGTATGGCCGTGATCTGGTAAATCGTCAGTTCCGTTTTGAGTTATATGATGAACACGGCAATTTGCTGAGAACGGGGTATAATGATGAGAACGGTAAGGTAACATTCGGCCAGATCGGCTATACGAATAAAGATGACGGCCTTGAGTTCAAATATAAGATATCCGAGTTTGAAGCAAAGAATCCCGGTTATACTTATGATGACACGGTTTATTTCGCTACGGTTATTCCTCACGATAACGGCGACGGTACAATGACCTGCGAGGTCAAATATTATGACGCCGGAGGCAATGAGCTCAACATCACCGAAGGCGAGAAGGATTATAAGGTACCGGTATTCAGAAATATTTACGAAGCAAAAGGCAGCATCTCGTTCCGCGCATGGAAGCTTATCGACGGCCGCGATGTTAATAACGAAGAGTTTACATTTGACATTTACGATGAAAACTTCAATTACATCGGCTCCGCGAAGAATGACGGCGACGGAATCATCAATTTCGAAAAGTTCAACTTCACGGAAGCTGACGCAGATAAGACATATTGGTATTATGTTCGCGAGCAGGTCGGTACGGATAAGACCGTTGTTTATACCGATGCGATTCTCGGCTATGTTGTAACCGTTGTTGATAACGGCGACGGCACGCTCAGCTTTAATCAGGGCTCTTATGATATGACTGAAGCGTTCTCCGAGTGCAAAGCTTGCGACGGAACAGGCAAAATTAAAAGGGCAACCTGTGAAACCTGCAATGCCTTTAAATATGTTCTTGATCCTGAATGGGTACAGCCGGACAAGAGCAACGTGCCGGTATTCTACAACGGACTTGTAGACGGCTCACTCTCTATAAGCAAGTATATTGATGGCGGCGGCGATCCGTATAAGGAATTTAAGTTCAAAGTCAAATTGATCGGCGAGAAGATCGAGGACGGCGAAATTGAGTTTGAAATTTCAGCCGCTGATTCCCGCGAATTCCCCAATACAAGCGGTTATCAGGCGATCTCAACCGATACTCCGGTTGCGCAGATACCTGCCGGTAACGAGAACCTTGACAATGAAAATACAGATGATGAATATTCAATCATGCCGCTTGCAGATACCACTTGGGGAATATCGTGGTCATACAGTAGCGGAGTTTTGACTATTGAACCCAGTAACGGTGTTGAAGGTACTTGGTATTTGCCACCGTCTCCAGGCTCAACACAAGAATATATCTGGCCTTGGAATTCTTATCAAGGTTCTATGACAAAGGTTGTAACCACCGGTAAAATCAAGCTGGTTGGCGATGCGAGAGATTTATTCCGTTACTGCTCGAGGCTGACGGATATCTCCGGCTTGGCGAATTGGGATGTGTCTGAAGTTACATCATTGAAGAGAGCGTTTGTGGATTGTACAATGCTTTCAGATATCTCCCCGTTAAAGAATTGGAAGCCGAAAAAGCTGGAAACAATGGAGCAAACTTTCTATTCTTGCTCACGAATTAACAGTTTAGAGCCATTGGCGAATTGGACAACGGATAGCTTAATTTCGTTGGAGAAAACCTTTAGCGGCTGTAGCGGTGTTCAATCTCTTTCCGGATTAGAAAATTGGAAGACATCAAAAGTAGAAAAGCTGAATGAAACGTTCCGAACTTGCAAGATGGAGGGCGTTTCCGAGTTGGCAAACTGGGATACGTCATCAGTGAAGCAAATGGAAAAAACGTTTGAGGCTTGCAGTGCTTTGTATGATATTTCACCGTTGGGAAAATGGAATGTTGACAATGTAGAAACCTTTAGCAATATGTTCTCGGGTTGCTCCGTTCTTGATGATATTTCTACTGTAACCGACTGGTGTAAAGAAGGCGCGAGAACAAGGTCGTTTAAAGAGATGTTTAAGAATTGTAAAGCTCTTAAAGATCTTACTCCGTTAAAGTATTGGGATATGAGCAACGCAACGAGTGTTGAAGGTATGTTTAACGGTTGCTCAATGCTTAAAGATCTTACCCCGTTGAAGGATTGGGAGATCACAAACACGAAATCGCGAGCCTCTTTGTTCTCCAACTGCAGTATACTTACCGATCTCACGCCGTTAAAGGATTGGGATATGTCAGAAGTAACATCAATGGCTTCGATGTTCTCCTATTGTAAGGCGCTTACCGATCTTTCTCCGATAGCAAATTGGGAAACGACAAAATTGAGCAACTTAAGCGGCACCTTTGCAGGCTGCAACATTTTGACAGATATTTCTCCGTTAGCAAATTGGAGTACGGAAAATCTGACGGACACAAGCACTACGTTCTCCGGCTGTTACGCGCTTACCGATCTTTCTCCGATCACGAATTGGAATATGTTAAATGTTACAACGATGGAGAAGATGTTCCAAAGCTGTTACTCCCTTACAGACCTTTCTCCGATAGCAGGCTGGTTTAAGAATGATCCGGGCGCAAGCAAGTCGATGTACGGTCTGTTCTACTCCTGCCGGACGCTTACCAGTATTGCGCCGTTAAAGGATTGGAAGACATCAAATGTAACGAATATCCGTTATATGTTCGACTTCTGTTACGAGCTTAGTGATATTTCCGCATTCGCAAATTGGGATGTATCCAGTGTAAAGAATATGGACAGCGTGTTTGAGCAGTGCCATTCTCTTTCCGATATTACTCCGATGAAGGATTGGGATACTTCAAGCGTAACATCGATGACGTATATGTTTGAGAAGTGTTACTCTCTTTCCGATGCTTCAGCGATAGCAAATTGGAATACAGAAAAGGTAACTACGATCAACAATCTGTTCTTTGATTGCACAAGCCTTACTACTGTTGACTTCAGCGGCTGGAATACTGCCAACATGACGAGCTATAATTCTGTTGAAAATATCTTTAGAAACTGCCCCAATGTATCGAAGATAACATTCGGCGAGAATTTCTTTAAGACCAGCAAATCATTTGCGTTTCCGACACCGGATTCAACTGTTTCAACGGGCAAATGGATAAACGAAAATGAATCCGATTGGCCGATGAGTTCTCAAACTACATATTCTTCTGCACAGCTTGCCAGCAATAAGATGATCGGCACGTTTATATGGCAGTATAAGGACACGTCATATGATATAGATTTTGAGGCGGACGAAGCCAACGGTTTAATGCTCCGTGTAAAGGGCTCTTCCGTTGCAAATTACACGCTCCCGAGAAACGGATTTACAAAGCCGGGATGCACTTTTGCAGGCTGGCAGGATAAGAATGATAACACTAAGAATTTTGCGCTTTCATATGAAACCGGAATTTGTACGATCCCCGCAGGCACTTATGAGGCAGGCGCGGAAGTTACCCTGATTCCTGTTTGGTATGAGAATAGGCACAGCGCCGAAATCAAAGAAGGCGAGTTTGAACTCATTCTTCACGGCGGCGAGAAAGCAACCTTTGACAATCTTCCCGCCGGCACGATCTATCAGATTTGGGAAGAAACGCCGAACGGCTGGATTCTCATTAAGACTGTTGACGCTTCCGGCGTGATCAAGCCCAACGAAACGGTAGCGGCTGAATTCTATAACCTATATCAGCCGAATATGACGGCGGCAACGATCATCGGTACCAAGACGTTCGATAATCTTCCCGCCCATCAGGATAACAAGGGTAACGCTTTCGCATTTGAACTGCTGGAAAACAACAGAGTGATTCAAACGGTAAATGCAAAGCCCGGCGGTTTCATTCAGTTTAACTCGATCACATATAGAACAGAGGGTACGCATACATACACAATTCGTGAAAAAGTAGGCTCTAATGCCGACATTCAGTATGATACCCATCAAGAGACTGTTATCGTAACGATTTCAAGGGACGACGACGGCAATATGTTTGCCACAGTTGAGTATGACGATGACGGCGCGAAGTTTGAAAACCGCTCCATTCCCGGCAAGCTGGAGATCAGCAAGGTCGGCGAAGGTATGACGGAGAGCACCAAAAACCCTGACTTTAAGTTTAAGGTTAAGCTCTATAACGAAAACGGCATACCTGTTGACGGCGAAGCCATTAAGTGGTATGTGATCGACAGCGAGACCGGCGAGGTTGTAAATAACAACACCGATCCAATCGTACCTGACGAAGAAATCAATAACAACGCATCCGCGCCGTTCGGCCTCGTTGCAAGTGCCGCGGTAAATGAGAACCTTGACAATAAGAATACAAAGAATGAAAATTCGATTGCAACTATTGCAGATGAAGAGCGAACTGTTTTCAAATCAGGTGCATATCAGGGTGTAATATGGACTCTTTATGAAAACTTTGATGACCCAAGTACGTATACTTTGTCTGTTGAGCCTAATCAGAATCCCGGCCCGAGACCATCCGGTGAATACGGTAACTATAGGGTAGGTGAGTTGCGTTTCCTTGGTGAAGGTGCTTATTATGATAAGCCGTGGAATTCTTACACCGGTAAAATTACTGCTATAGAGACCAAAAACGGTAAGATCCTCTGCGTCGGCAGCGCAAACGGCAACGGAAATAATCCCGGCATAGGATTTAATATGTTTGGCTATTATAGCATTCTTAAGGATCTTTCAGGTTTAGCGAATTGGAATGTCAGCAATATGTCATCGCTGAAGAAAGCATTCTACTATTGTAAAGAGCTTGAGAGCCTTTCCGGATTAGAGACCTGGAATGTATCAAATGTAAACGATATGGAACAGATGTTCTATGAGTGCGGGAAGCTTACGGACCTTACAGCGTTAAAGAGCTGGTATCCGTCAAGTATGAGCATTTATAAGGAAACGTTTGGTTATTGTAAGAGTATTGAAAGCCTTGAGGGATTAGAGAATTTCGGCAAGGCCAATCTAACTTCGCTGGATCAGACCTTCAATAACTGCCAGAAGCTCAGTGATATTTCCGCGTTAAAAGGTTGGAACGTATCGGGTGTACAAAGCATGAATCGCTTGTTCTGCAGTTGTTATGCACTCTCTGATATTTCTGTATTAGCGAGTTGGACTCCGTATTCGCTGAAGAAGTATGACGAGTTATTCGCCAATTGCCATATTCTTGAGGATATTTCTCCGATAACGAATTGGACGCCAAGGAATAACGAGACGACTATGGATAGTATGCTTTCAGGTTGCTATTTACTTTCCGATCTTACTCCGCTAAAAAATTGGAACACAGCCACAGTAACATCGATGGGTTCTTTGTTCTCCAGCTGCACCAATATCACCGATCTTTCTCCGTTGGCGAAATGGAATATGTCAAGTATAACGTCGATATATAATATGTTCAACGGCTGTACCGGTATTTATGATCTTAGTCCGTTAGGAAATTGGAGAATGAATAATACTTCGGTGCAAGTCGGAGGCATGTTCCAAAACTGTACCGGTATTACGGATATTTCGCCGTTAGCAAATTGGAAGCCGCAAAGCATCACGGGCAATGCTTCCCATATGTTTGACGGTTGCACCGGTATTACTGACGCTACTCCGATAGCGGATTGGATTTATTCTTCGGGAACGTTTTCGTGTTATCAGATGTTCAGAAACTGCAGCAATCTTGTTGTTGTCGATATCAGCAAATTGAATTCCGCCGGTTGGAGGTGGGGAGAATCAGGTAGAGATATCTTTTCTGGATGCAGTAAGCTGTCTAAACTCACGATTGGCGAGGGATTATATAACTATACAATAAACACACAAGTTACGCTCCCAACACCGAATCCGAATTACACAACAGGCAAATGGGTAAGAGAAGAGGAAGCAGATTGGGAGAATCCCGATGCTTATACTTCGGCAGAGATTATCAGTAACAAGATGACCGGTACGTTTGTATGGCAGTATCTGCCCAGTATGTACACCATTCATTTTGACGGCAACGGCGCGTCCGGCTCAATGATATCTCAAAAAGCAGCCGCGGCGGAAAATTACACGCTTCCGAATAATACGTTCTTAAACCCGGGCAATGAATTTCTGGGCTGGCAGGATAAGAATGATCCTGACAATTACTTTGCGTTCAAAGACGGCAAGTGCGTGATCCCCGAGGGAACCTATGAGCCCGGCGAGACCATTACTCTGGAAGCTGATTGGAAGGATCTTGGCAATCCGAATTTAGTTCCCTATTACATTTATCATTATCAGCAAAATACAAATCTTAATGGTTATGATCTTGCCGATATGGAGGTTAAGTATGCCGAGATCGGCACTTACGTTCCGGTAGAGACCAAATATTATGATGGTTTTGTTACTCCCACGCAGCAGGCTGATAAGAAGATTTCGGCAAACAATGTGCTTAACGTTAAATACAATTATGGCCGCATTAGATACACCATTCATTTCGACGGCAACGGCGCTGATTTCGGAAGTATGGCCAATCTCACAATGATTTATGGAGTAGGCAAGGTTTTCGGCAATGGCTTCTCAAAGACTGAAAGCGCGTTCCTTGGTTGGAATACAGAGCCGGACGGCAGCGGCAAGAGATATAGCGCCGTTATTCCCATTCAGCTCCCTGCGCAAAACGGAGAGACCATTACCCTGTACGCAGAGTGGGCAACGATAGATCAGTCTGCAGAGCCGTCTCAGGGCGAAATCATCGTTTCGTGCAAGGCCGGTCAGACTATCGTGATCCCGGATCTTCCCGCGGGTACAACTTATGAGATCGAAGAGATCAACATACCTTTCGGCTGGGTACTTGAGAATGAGAATGACATAAATGGTCAAATCAGCGCAAATAAGGCCTCTCAGGAGATAGTAACCAACCTTTACAACGCAAGAGGCGTTGGATCGATCGTAGCGCATAAGACCCTTGTCGGTGATGCGTTGAATGCAGGCGCGTTTACGTTTGAGTTGTTTGATGAAGATCCTGAAAACTCTGATTCAGCTCTCGAACCGATTCAATCCGTTGTAAACGGCGAGGTGGATACGGTAGAAAAATCCACCGATGAAAACGGCGACATTGTTGATAATCCGTGGTACGGCAAGGCGTCTGTTGTATTTGACGGCTTACAGTTTACTGAGCCCGGCGATTATACGTACTATATCCGCGAAAAAGCAGGAAACGATTCAACGATCGTTTATGATACCCACGTTGAAAAGGTTACGGTTCATGTAACCGACAATGGCGACGGCTCGTTGGCAACAAAGGTTACCTATGAGAATAAGAATGGCGCTCCGTTCATCAATGAAATGCATCCGGGCGAGCTGACGGTTTCCAAGCACTTAGAAAACGCCACAGGCGCGGCTGAGCAGAAGAACTTTGAATTCCAAATCAATCTGACGGATGCTTCAGGCAACCCGCTGAACGGTATATATGACGTTGTAAAATCAAACGGTTCAAAAGAAAAGCTTATTGTTATCGACGGTATCGGAAGCATCATCAAAATCAAGGGCAACGAGAAGTTTACCGTAGAAGGTCTGCCTCACGGTGCTCAGTACAACGTAACAGAGCTTGAAGCTCAGGGCTTTGAACTGGTAAGCGCAGAGGGCGCTTCAGGTACTATCAAAGGCGGCGAAGAAGCGAAAGCCTCCTTCACCAACGTTTATATTGCAACGATTGAGCTTCCGTTAGGCGCAACGAAGATTTTCTTAGGCGGCAAGATTGAAGAAAACATGTTCTACTTTGAGCTGTTGTCTGACACAGGCAAAGTATTAGAGACAGTCGCAGCGGGAACTGACGGCAAGGTAGAGTTTAGCGCCATCGGTTACTCACAGGCGGACGTAGGGAATACCTTTACCTATATGATTCGTGAGGTTATAGACGATCTTGACGGCGTTAAGTATGACGCTCATACCGAAACCGTTGAGGTTACCGTATCGAACGATGAAGACGGTAATATCATATTAACAGCAAACAAAAATGCTGAGGATATAGTATTCACCAATGTTGCGCTGTTCGATCTTGATGTTTCTAAGACAGTAACAGGCACTTACGGTAATCAGAACAGAGAATTCAATTTCATTTTGACAATGGAAAATGATACGTATGATCTGTCTGACGTAAGATGGTCAAAGGGCGGCAATTCCGACATCCTCAGACTGGATGAAAACGGTCAGTATGAGTTTGCGCTGAAGCACGATGAAACCATCAGCTTTAAGTATCTTCCCTTCGGTACGACTTATACTATAGAGGAAGTCAAGAATGGTCAGGATGATGATATATATTGGACCACTATCCACACAACAATATCCAACGAGGAGGTTGTTGTTGAGGACGTGACCGTTACGGGTCAGATGGAAGCAAGCGCCTCCATCGAGTACATAAACCACTGCACGATTGCAGAGTTACCCGAATTCGGCGGCGCGGGAACAATGCTGTTTTATTTCATTGGCATCATTCTGATGCTTGCTACTGCAGGCGCATGGCTGTATAGCCGTAAGCATCGCAGGAATTTGGCATAAGCAAAACAAATAAGGACGAGTGCGAAAGCACTCGTCCTTTTCCTTTTATATTGGAGCAAGCTTATTATTTGTTAGGTAAAATCGTCCATAGGTTCTTATTTCAGCTTTTTCAGATGTTTAAACGTTTCATTTTCGCCCTTTTCTTTGAGCATCACGAGAAGCTCCTCTAAGAGTGCGGAGGTGTTTGGGTGGATAAGTATTCTGCTTTTCGCGTTTTGAAAATATTGCAGAGGGTGAGCCTCGGTGTAATTTTCGCCCTGATAGATTTTGCTGGCGGCAACACGGTCGCAAAACATTTCCTTAACGTATTTCAGCGGCATTTCAACAGGCTCTATTCGCTTGGTTTTCGGATTATAATCCGTCCAATACTCATAATGGTGGCGGTTTCTGCCCTTGTGGTGAAGCCACGCGGAGGAATAGCCGATGTTTTCTCTTTCAACCTCATTGGGGGAACGTGTTCCGGCATAGTATTTCGCGCCGGGAATAAATTCCGTTGGGGAATATTTAGATAAATCGTGCCTTAATCCCTGCCAAGGAATTCCCGCCTTGAAGCAGTGGCGGATCACCTGGTGCCTGTGTTTGGTTATCGTTTTGAAATGAGAAAATGCTTTATTCATTGCTTTATCCTTAAAATAGAATGGGCGGCATTGGAGCGTATATCCCTTTGCCACCCATTATTTATATCATTTTTTCTTGAATTTGTCAAAAAATCCGTCCTTTTTTGGATCCTTCGGAGCGGAATAATTTTCGTCAAAAGCTCTGAGTATATCCTTCTGCTCGTCCGTAAGACCCTTGGGGATATCTACGATGATCCTTACGAATTCATCACCCCTGCCGAAGGAATTGAGCCTTGTGATGCCCTTTCCGCTAAGCTTAAATACCTCGCCGGGCTGTGTGCCGGCGGGCATATTGTATTTCACATCGCCGTCAAGGGTGGGGACCTGGAGCTCCGCGCCCAGCGTTGCCTCAACGATTGAAACGTGCTTGTTGTACCAAACGTTGAAGCCGTCACGCTCAAAATGCTTGTGGTGCTTTATATTGATAACGATCTTAAGGTCGCCGGCAGGGCCTCCGTTAAAGCCCGTGTCGCCGTAGCCGCGCATATTTACAACCTGGTTGTTGTCGATACCCGCGGGGATATTTACCTCAACCTTGCTCTTGCGCCTTACCTTGCCCTTGCCGCCGCATTTCTGGCAGGGGGTCTCTATGATCTTGCCGCTTCCGTTACAGGCGGAACAGGGGCGCTGTGTATTCATAACGCCGAAAGCCGTTCTGCTCTGAACGTTGACTACGCCTCTGCCGCCGCATTGCGGGCAGGTTTTTGCCGACGTACCCTTTGCCGCGCCGGTACCGCCGCAGTCGCTGCAGTTTTCAACTCTTGAAACGTCAACGCTCTTTTTGCAGCCCTTTGCCGCCTCTTCAAAGGTGAGAGAAAGGGGTACCTGAATGTCGCGGCCTCTTTGCGGCGCGTTGGGGTTTCTTCCGCCGAAGCCGCCGCCAAATCCGCCGCCGAAGAAGGAAGAAAAGATATCGCCAAGATCAATATCGCCGTCAAAGCCGAAGCCACCACCGAAACCGCCGCCCTGTCCAGCGCCGTAGCTGGGATCAACTCCCGCGAAGCCGAACTGGTCGTAGCGGGCTTTTTTATCAGGATCGGAAAGAATCTCGTAGGCCTCGTTGCATTCCTTGAATTTTTCCTCCGCGACCTTGTCGCCGGGATTCAGATCGGGGTGATACTGTTTTGCGGTTTTTCTGTATGCTTTTTTTATTTCGTCTGCCGAAGCGTTTTTCTGAACGCCCAGCACTTCGTAATAGTCTCTTTTTTCCTCAGGCATGATTGCCCTCCGTAAGTAGTTATTTTAAATGCGCAGGTATCCCGCTTAAAAAACGGGATACCGCCTAAGTTATTTATAGGTTTGATGCTGTCTGATGTTAGTTGTTGTCTACCTCAGTGTAGTCAGCGTCGGTGTAATCAGCGCCGCCCTGAGCCTGCTGAGCGTTGGGATCAGCGCCCGCAGCCTGAGCCGCCTGATAAAGCTTCTGAGAAACCTCGTAGAACTTGTTCTGGAGATCCTCCTGAGCGGACTTGATCGCGTCAAGATTATCGCCCTTGAGCGCCTCCTTAAGAGCCGCAGTCTTGGTTTCAAGAGCGCTCTTGTCCTCAGCGCTGAACTTATCGCCGTTTTCGGAAAGGAGCGTTTCGGTCTGGTAAACCATCTGCTCCGCGCCGTTCTTAAGATCAACGGCCTCTCTCTTCTTCTTGTCCTCTTCAGCAAACTGCTCTGCCTCGCGAACAGCCTTTTCAATATCCTCCTTGCTCATATTGGTGGAGGCGGTAATGCTGATGTTCTGCTCCTTGCCCGTACCGAGATCCTTAGCGGAAACATGAACGATACCGTTTGCGTCAATATCAAAGGTTACCTCGATCTGCGGAACGCCGCGGCGCGCGGGAAGGATTCCGTCAAGGTGGAACATACCGAGTGTCTTATTATCCTTTGCGAATTCTCTTTCACCCTGGAGAACGTGTACCTCAACGGAGGTCTGGTTATCAGCGGCGGTGGAGAAGATCTGAGATTTCTTGGTGGGGATCGTGGTGTTTCTCTCGATGATAACGGTGTTTACGCCGCCCATGGTCTCGATACCGAGGGAAAGGGGAGTAACGTCGAGAAGAAGGAGACCCTTAACGTCGCCGCCGAGAACGCCGCCCTGAAGCGCCGCGCCCATTGCAACACATTCATCGGGGTTGATACCCTTGAAGGGCTCTTTGCCGCTGAACTTCTGGATAGCCTCCTGAACTGCGGGGATACGGGTCGATCCGCCTACCAGCAGGATCTTGTCGATCTCGCTCATGGAAAGGCCGCTGTCTCTCATAGCCTGACGAACGGGACCCATAGTCGCTTCAACGAGGTCCGCGGTCATCTGATTGAACTGCGCTCTTGAAAGGGTAAGCTCGAGGTGCTTGGGGCCGGTTGCGTCTGCAGTGATAAAGGGAAGTGAGATCTGCGCGGTTGTCATACCGGAAAGGTCAATCTTTGCCTTTTCGGCCGCTTCCTTAACGCGCTGCATAGCCATTTTATCGCCTGAAAGATCAATGCCGTTTGATTTCTTAAATTCAGCAACGATCCAGTCCATAACCTTTTTGTCGAAATCGTCGCCGCCGAGCCTGTTGTTACCGGCTGTTGCGAGAACCTCCTGAACACCGTCGCCCATTTCGATAATGGAAACGTCAAAAGTGCCGCCGCCGAGGTCGTAAACCATAACCTTCTGATCGTCTTCCTTATCAATACCGAAAGCGAGAGCAGCCGCTGTGGGCTCGTTGATGATTCTTTTAACCTCAAGACCCGCGATCTTGCCCGCGTCCTTGGTTGCCTGGCGCTGAGCGTCCGTGAAATAAGCGGGAACGGTGATTACGGCTTCGGTAACCTTGTCGCCAAGATAGCTTTCAGCATCAGCCTTCAGCTTCTGCAGAATGATAGCTGAGATCTCCTGGGGAGTGTATGCCTTGCCGTCGATATTTACCTTGTAGTCTGAGCCCATATGTCTCTTGATCGAGCTGATAGTCTTTTCGGGGTTGGTTATAGCCTGACGCTTTGCAACGTTGCCCACCATTCTTTCGCCGTCCTTGCTGAAAGCAACGACTGACGGAGTGGTTCTTGCGCCCTCAGCGTTGGCGATAACTACGGGCTCACCGCCCTCAATTACGCTTACGCAGCTGTTTGTAGTTCCTAAATCAATACCTATAATTTTTGCCATTGTAAATTCCTCCTAATTAATTTGCAGATTTGACCATTGCGGGTCTTATTATCTTATCGTTTATTTTGTATCCCTTTTGGAACACGTCAACGATTTCGCCGTTTTCATAATTCTCGTCCTCAACATGCATTACCGCGTTGTGAAGATTGGGATCAAAGATATCTCCGGGCTTTCCGTAGACCTCAACGCCCAGCTTTCCGAGAATGCTCATAAGGTTTTCAAAGGTCATTTCAACGCCTTTTTTCAGCGCGTCGAAATCTCCGTTTTCAGCGGATATCGCTCTTTCAAGATTATCAACTACAGGCAGAAGCTCTCTAACCGTTTCGGATTTCGCAAAAATGAAGGCGTCCTGCTTTTCCTTTTCGCTCCTCTTGCGGAAGTTTGCGTATTCCGCCGTTACACGAAGCAGATGATCTTTCGTATCGGCAAGCTCCTTATCTGTGGAATTTTTCTCGGCGGTTTCGGTTTTTTCCTCTGCCGCGGCCTCCTCAGCTTTCTGAAGCTCGGGCTCTTCAACCTTATCTTTCTCTTTTTTACTCAAATTCTATTCCTCCTTTGCGGAATAATTTTTTGACTGTATTCATTATATATTCAACTCGTGGGAGAACGGATGCGTAATCTATTCTCGTAGAGCCTATAATGCCAAGCACCGCCTGCTGATTGTCGTTATAATTGAATTTTCCAAGGGCGGTAACGGTGTTTTTCAACTCATAGTGGTAATTCTCTTCACCGATGAAAAGCTCGGTTTCCCTGCCGAATTTGGCGTATTCCGCAATGATCTCCTTTAGACGATCCTTAGCGGCGAGGAAGGATAAGAGTTTATATGCTCCGCTTCCCAGCTCTTCGTGGGAGAGAAGATTGGTCTCCCCGTTGAGGAATAACATACTTTCCGAGGCTTCGTTGCAGAGGGAGCAGAGGCTCGTGAGAACGGGAAGCATATCAAAAATCCTTGCGCCCAAAGCGGGAACGGTGCTTTGAACAAGACCGAGGTTTATGTCTGTCAGTGCCGTGCCGATGAAGAATTCGGACATTATATAATAAAAAAGAGCTTTAAAATCGTTATCTATCGGGCAATCAAGGGCGCAGACGGAGGATCTTATCTTTCCGCCCACAGTCAGCATAACCAGCATTGCTCTGCCGTTTCCGGCGGGGATCAGGTCAACGCCCTGTACGCTGTCCAGCTCATCCTTTACCGTGCAGAAGAAGGCGGCGCAGTTGGTGAGCTCCGCCAGCAATACGGCGGCATCGTGGAGAAGTCTTTCGGGATCGCCCGCGTTTACGGAAAGCTTTTCAATAATGTAATGCTTTTCATAATCGGAAAGCGCCTTCGGCACCATAAGGTTATCAACGTAATAACGATAGGAAGCCTTGCTTGGAATCCTGCCGCCGCTGGTGTGCATTTGCTCCAGCAGGCCAAGCTCTGAGAGGTATGCCATCTCATTTCGTATGGTGGCGCTTGAAATGCGGTAGGGCAGAAGCTCGGTGAGCGTTTTGGAGCCTATCGGCTCGCCGGTTTTGATGTAGCTGTCAATAATCAAAGCGAGTATCGCAGCCCGTCTGTCACCTATCATCCTTTCCACCGCCTTTTCATGGATTAGCACTCTTTAACCTCGAGTGCTAATTTCAATAATTATATTATATCCATTATTTTCTTTTGTCAACACTTTTTTTGAAAACAATTTGTGAATTTGGCACTTTTTACATTTGAGTGCGAAGCAATTCCGGCGGGATATGATTTTTTCATAAAAAAGGAGAGGCGTCTGCCTCTCCAATGAATAAAATGTTATTTAATTGTTCTTATTATATATAGTAATATGTTTACTGATTATTTTACTGCGCTGGTAAGCATCCTGCTGTTTAGAAGCAGCTGAGGAGCGCATTCAGCAATCAGGTTAGCGGAGGGGAAAAGACTATCATCCGCTTCCTCAGGAAGCTGGAACGGCGGCACTTCAAGCTTGTAGCTGTAAACGGGTTCTTCCTGAGCCTCAAAGAATGAATCGCAGGCATAAATAAAGCCGTAAAACTTCTGGCCGTAGCGATTTGCGCCTATCTTAACGGTATCTGTATCAAAATAGTTACCGCCCCAATGGGATTGGGAGATGGTGATAGTGTTTCCATCGATAACCTCAACAACGGCAACGTGATTGCTCCAGCAGGCGATAGCGCCTATTTTAGGCTCAGAGCCGTATTCGTAATAGCCGTTGCGTTTGTTGATAGACCACCAGCTTCCGGCGTTTCCTCTTCTGATAAGGGGGGCTTCACCGGTGATCTCGTATATTCTTCCGTAAACGTATGCGGTGCAGTTGGGCATACCGTATCCGTATTTGGAAAATGCGTTTAGCGAACGATTGTAATAAGCATTGTCACGGCTGGGAGACGTCAGTCTCGGCTCAAAAGAGGCTTCAGCAGCTAACGCTTTGCTTGGGAACAAGCATAAAAGCGTAAGCAAAGCCAGTGAAACAATCATAATCGCCTTTATTGATTTAAACATGATTTCCTCCTGCGCAAAGCAAATCAAAAGCTATGATCTGCCTTGACTTCTGATTGGCGGGTGGCCTTTCTCTGTCGGACGGGTTAAATTGTAACATATTTGTAATCTTTTAATCTATGTGAATTCCACACAAGCATTTTGTAACCAATTTGTAATAGTTGTACACAATATACAAAATTTTATGAAAGGACTTGACAAAAATCGCCGTTTTCAAAGCTATTGTTGCCTTTCATAGCTAAAATTATTAAATCTTTATAAATATTTCCTAAAGAAATTATAAAACGTCATCAAATATCATTCGGAAACAGGGAAACAATACTCATGAAAGGATTGATAAAATGCCCGATTTGTTTAACCTTACGCCTGAAATGAGCAAATATTTTAATTCGCTTCCCAAGGATGTACAGGAGATGATAATGCGCGGCGGCGCAAAAATAAACAGCCTTGATGATCTCAAGGCTGCGGCGAAGGAGCGTTCAGTTCATGAAGATGCCTGAAAAGGATAGGGCGGTGTCAGCGCCTGACGGAAGCTATAAAAAGAAATATCATTTAAAAAAAGAGATGACCAACAGGTATTGCGTTAACGCAACCAACCCCACCGTTCAGCCGGACGCGCGCACGGAAATGGGAGTTGCGATCCCGTCTACGGAAAACGTGGAGTACTCAAAGGAGTATCAAGAGGAGAATAAGCTGTAAAAAAAGGCCCGCTTTTCAGCGGGCTTGAATTTTTTATTAATAGTATAAGGCGGCAAAATGTTGCCGAAGTGAGAGGTTATTATAAATGGAAAATAAGATCGTCACTCTTCTTATTGAATATCCAGATTCCTACCATAAGCGTTCCGAAAGCCCAGGCAGCGGCGTGCAACAACAGATTCAAGTCCATAGGCTGGCAGAAAAGCACACATTGACGGAAAAGCTGAATGATGGAATTCATAGGATTTATTTGTATCAAAGTGCGTGTCCAATCCGATTCAATTTTTTCTAATGTGTAGATGATCGGAACCATATAGAAAAGAAGTGTACAGAAAACATCCCAGATATACTGGATATCTCTGAAATAGACCTGCAAAACCGCAAGTATAAAACCAACACCTATTACAAAAACGAGCAACAGAAAAAGAGGAACAAAGAAAAGAAGCGCATAGCCGTTGATCGTAAGTCCGTCTCCGCCTGAAATTCCTGTAAGCTTAAAGAATATCCAAACCGCAACAAAGCAGGTAAGCGATATAGCCAGTGTAATGAAATTTGCGAATATGCTGGAAAGAGGATACATATACTTCGGCACATATACCTTTTTCATTATAGCGGCATTCGAGCGGAACGAACCCAGCGCCTTTTTAGTGGAGGAGCTGAAAAATTCGAACAGCAATCTACCGGAAAACAGATAAACAGGGTAACAGACAACGCCTTTAAGATTTCTTCCTAATATTGCTCCGAAAACTACAGATAAAACAGTCATCGTAAGCAGGGGCTGAAAAAAGCTCCATAAAATTCCAAGCCACGAATCCCGGTACTTTAATTTTATATTTTTTCGAGTAAGTTCAAGTAAAAGGCCTTTGTATTTATTAAACATGTCTACAAAATGAGACAGTCCGCCTACAGATTTGAATTCCATTGAAAAACCTCAAAATCATATAGAAAAAGTGTAAATCATTATAGCACAGGTGTTTTTGTTTTTCAATACCGTTTACAAATTGTTAAAAAACAGAGTTATTTAAACAAATCGGCAATAATAAACGCGGTTCTTCTGGCGGACATATCGCCGTTAACAATATGATCCGCCGCGGCAGTGTATTTCTCGCGCCTTTCATCATAAAGCCTTTTGGCATTTTCGCGGTTTTTAAACAGCGGGCGCGATGAAGCATCGCCCACCCTATCGCAAATAACGTCAAACGAAGCGTCAAGAAAAACGACCTCGGAGCCCTGCTTTATCGCTTCAACATTTCTTTCAAAGGTCATCGCTCCGCCGCCGGTGGAGATCACCACGTTTTTAAGCATTGCCGCCTTCTTGCATATCTCAAATTCAAGGTCGCGGAAATACTCCTCACCGTGCGCGGCAAAAATAGCGGGGATGGAAATGCCGGTTTCCTCCTCGATCATTTCATCCGTATCAACGAATTTTCTGCCCATTATTTTGGCAAGCTCTTTGCCGACAACGGTTTTTCCCGCGCCCATGAAGCCGCAAAGAACTATGTTCATTTTTTCATCAGCTCCGTTTCAGTCGTTTTGATAACCTTTTTGATATCTTCTTCAGAGAAGGTGATATGATTCCAAATCTCCTCGGCGGCAACGGCCTGTAATACGAGCATTGAAAGCCCGTTTGAATATTTTAATCCCGCTTCCTTGGCGTATTTAATAAGCTGCGTTTCGCCGGGGTTATAGATCGCGTCAAACACGGCGCCTGATTTTTGAATGATCTCTTTCGGAAGAACGCAGGCGTTAATGAAAGGATACATACCGACAGGCGTGCCGTTGATTATTAGATCATATCCTTCTTCAACGTCGCGCAGATTTGTTACCTGCGTATCCTTATCAAGCTTGTCCTTGATTTCATCTTTGATCACGTTCGCGGCAGGGATATCTTCATCCCTCGCCGCAATGGTTAAGTCGCAGCCGGCAAGGGCGGCTTCAAAAGCGAACATTCTTGCAACACCGCCTGCGCCGCAAAGAAGCACCCTCCCTTCAAGCGGGATACCCGCCATTTCAAGAGCGCGGAGGAAGCCGATGCAGTCCGTATTATATCCAACGGTCTTTTTACCCACTTTAACAGTGTTGACAGCGCCGAACAGCGCCGCTTTTTCATCTAATTCATCAAGATAAGAAATAACTTCAACCTTATGGGGAATAGTTACGTTGAAGCCGCATAGACTGTTTTTAAGAGCGGCAATACCGATTCCGAGATTTTCGGGGGCAAGCTCGTAGAGCTTATATTCGCCGTCGATGCCCGCGATTTTAAATAATTCCCCATGGATCACGGGTGAGAGAGAATGCCCGAGAGGATATCCCGTAAGGCCGTACAAATTCATTATAATCACCTATTGACAAGTTAATCCAAATTTTATAATATGATAATAACACATAAGCAAAGCATTAACAACTATTTTTTAGGAGAGACGATTATGGTATTTGAAAAGGTAAAAGAGATTTTAGCGGAGCAGCTTGATATCGAAAATATTGATTCTATCACTATGGACAGTCTGTTGGTTGAGGATCTTGGCGCGGACAGCCTTGATTCCATCGATATCGTGATGAGCGTTGAGGACGAGTTCAAGATCGAAGTTCCCGATGAGGTCGTAGAAAATATGACCAGCGTTGCAGATATCGTTAATTTCATCGAAAATAACGAATAATATAATATGTAATAGAATTACATAATATTGACATATTTAATAAAAAAGATTAAAATTAAAGAGTAAGTGAAGGCTTGCTCTTTATTTTTATACTCATTAATCAAAGGGGGATTAATTTGTCTGAAAAATACGTAATGGCGCTCGATCAGGGTACCACAAGCTCAAGAGTAATTATTTTCAACAAAAAAGGCGAGGCAGTCGCCAAATCACAAAAGGAATTCACTCAGTATTATCCGCAAAACGGTTGGGTAGAGCACGATCCGAATGAGATCCTGTTTTCCGAAATGGAGGCTATCCTCGGCGTTTTAAGGCAGGAGAAGATCGATCCCAAGGATATCGCGGGTATCGGTATCACGAATCAGCGTGAAACTACCATCGTTTGGGATAAAGAAACCGGAAAGCCCATATATAACGCTATCGTTTGGCAGTGCCGCCGTACGGCTGATTACTGCGAGCAGCTCAAGGCTGAGGGCTTGGGAGAATACATAAAATCCACCACCGGTCTTTTGATAGACGCGTATTTCTCCGCAACGAAGATCAAGTGGATTCTTGATAACGTTGAGGGCGCCCGTGAGAGAGCCGAAAAAGGCGAACTGCTTTTCGGAACTATCGATACGTGGCTTATTTGGAATCTCACCTGCGGCGAGGTTCACGTTACGGATTACAGCAACGCCTGCCGCACTATGCTTTTCGATATCGACAAGCTTCAGTGGGATCCGTTCCTCTGTGAAAAGCTGGGCATTCCTATGTCTATGCTTCCTGAGGTAAAGCCTTCAAGCTGTATTTACGGCAGATGCGCCAAATTCCCCGGTATGGAGGGAATTGAGGGCGTTCCGATCGCAGGCGCGATAGGCGACCAGCCCGGCGCGCTGTTTGGTCAGGGTTGCTTTGAGGAAGGTCAGGCGAAGAACACCTACGGCACAGGTTGCTTCCTGCTTATGAACACAGGGGAAAAGAGAATCAATTCACGCTCAAACCTCTTAACGGGCATTGCCTGGGGTCTTGACGGCAAGGTTACATATGATCTTGAAGGCTCAGCCTTCAACGCGGGCTCTGTTATCAAGTGGCTCAGAGATGAGCTGGAGCTCATTAAGGACGCGCCCGATTGCGATATCTACGCAAGCGAGGTTGAGGATACCAACGGACTTTATTTCGTTCCCGCGTTTACAGGTCTCGGCGCTCCCTATTGGGATATGTACGCCCGCGGCTGTATGATCGGTCTTACGAGAGGTATAAATAAGAGACACATCTGCCGCGCCGTTCTGGAGAGCATTACGTTCCAGATGACCGATTTGCTTGAAGCTATGATGAGCGACAGCGGAATACTTCTCAAGGATCTGAGAGTTGACGGCGGCGCTTCCGTTTCCGATATTATGATGCAGATTCAGGCGAATATGACCGGCGTTAACGTTAACCGCCCTGTAAACAGAGAGGCTACGGCGCTTGGCGCGGCTTATCTTGCGGGTCTTGCCACCGGAGTATGGAAGGATACCGCGGAGATCGAGGCGAACCGCAAGGTGGATAAGATTTTCGTTCCTGCTATGGAAGAGACAAAGCGCAACGAAATGTATGCCAACTGGAAAAGAGCGGTTGAACGCTCAAGAAACTGGGAAAGATAAAGTCGGAACACATAGCTTAAATAAACAGGAATATACACGCTGAGCTTTAGAACTTGCGTGCAAATATAAAATAGGAGATAAAAACTATGCCAAAAGTAATTTGTCCATGGAATCTGATTTCGGATTTTGTTACCGACGCTTTCGTCGGCTACGGTGTGCCGAGAGAGGATGCGGAAATCTGTACCGACGTTCTTCTTGAGTCGGACAAAAGGGGTATTGAAAGCCACGGCTGCAACCGCTTTAAGCCTATCTATATTGATAGAATTATCGCCGGAATTCAGAATCCCGTAACCGAATTCGAAATTTTAAAAGAGACCCCCACCACGGCTGTTGTGGACGGTCACAACGGTATGGGTCAGGTCATCGGCGTTAAGGCAATGCAGATGGCTATTGATAAGGCGAAGCAGTACGGCCTCGGTATGGTTGCCGTTCGCAATTCCTGCCACTACGGTATTGCGGGCTACTATGCCACGATGGCAACTCAGCAGGGCTGTATCGGTATGACCGGAACGAACGCGAGACCGTCAGTCGCTCCCACCTTTGGCGTTGAGGGCATGTTCGGAACGAATCCCTTCACCATCGGTATTCCGTCGGACGAAAAGTTTGATTTCATTTTCGACTGCGCAACCTCAATTACCCAGAACGGTAAGATCGAGTATTACGCAAGAATAAAAGAGGACGTTCATCCCGGAACCATCATCGGACTTGACGGCGATCCCATCGAGGGCGATGCCGGCGAGGCGCTTAAGAAGATCCGTCAGGGTACGGCTGCGCTTACCACGCTCGGCGGTATCGGCGAGGCACTCGGCGGCTACAAGGGCTACGGCTTCGCAATGGTTGTTGAGCTTCTTTCCGCTATCCTTCAGGACGGCGCTTACGGCAAGGATCTTGACGGTAAGGATGAAAACGGTAATATCAGACCGTATCATCTCGGCCATTTCTTCATCGCTATCGACACCAACCACTTCCTCGGCGAGGACGTTACGAGAAAGAAGGCCGGCGAGATACTCAGAACGATTCGTGACTCTAAGAAGGCTCCCGGCGCTGAGAGAATCTACACCGCAGGCGAAAAGGAATATGAGATCTGGAAGCAGCGTGAAGACAGCGGCGTTCCGATCAACGAGGCTGTTCAGAAGGAAATTCTCGCGGTTCGCGACGAGTTGAAGCTTGATTACGTTTTCCCGTGGGAGGATAATTACGTTCCTGCTGATACCAAGAGAAAAACCGCTTCATCTATTGAAAATTTATAATTAAAAGAGGACAAAAACTATGGATTACAGAAAAGAATCTTTAAGACTTCACGGAGAATGGCAGGGCAAGATCGAGGTTATCGCAAGATCCAAGGTGGATAACAAGGAAGCCCTTTCTCTGGCTTACACCCCCGGCGTTGCTGAGCCCTGTCTTGCAATTCAGGACGATTATAAAAAGAGCTGGGAGCTTACCCGCCGCTGGAATATGGTTGCCGTTATTACTGACGGTACGGCCGTACTCGGCCTCGGCGATATCGGTCCTGAAGCCGGTATGCCGGTTATGGAGGGAAAATGCGTACTCTTTAAGGAGTTCGGCGGCGTAGACGCGTTCCCGATCTGTGTTCGCACCAAGAATGTAGACGAGTTTGTACAGACCGTTTACAATATCAGCGGCTCTTTCGGCGGTATTAACCTTGAGGATATTGCTGCTCCCAGATGCTTTGAGATCGAGGAAAAGCTCAAGAAGATCTGCGATATCCCGATCTTCCACGACGATCAGCACGGCACTGCGGTAGTTTCCTCTGCGGCGCTTATCAATGCTATGAGGATCACCGGCAAAAAGCTTGGCGACTGCAAGGCAGTTATCAACGGCTCAGGCGCGGCGGGTATTGCTATCGCGAAGCTCTTAATGACTCTCGGTCTTAAGGACGTTATCCTTTGCGACAGAACCGGTGCCATCTACGAGGGCAGAGAAAACCTCAATGCTTCTAAGGAAGAAATCGCGAAAGTCACCAACAGAGGTATGACCAAGGGTAGCCTTAAGGAAGCAGTTGTAGGCACTGATATTTTCATCGGTGTTTCCGCTCCCGGTGTTCTCACTCCCGAAATGATCAAGACTATGAATGCTGATCCCATCGTGCTTGCTATGGCGAATCCCACTCCCGAGATCATGCCTGATGAAGCTAAGGCATCAGGCGCAAAGATCGTTGGCACAGGCCGTTCCGATTTCCCGAACCAGATCAACAACGTGCTTGCTTTCCCCGGAATTTTCCGCGGCGCGCTGGACGTTCGCGCAAGCCAGATCACGGAGAATATGAAGATAGCCGCGGCTTACGCGATCGCTTCTCTTGTTGACGATAAGGATCTGAATCCCGATTATATCCTTCCCTATGCGTTTGACGAGCGCATTAAGGATACTGTTGCTAAGGCTGTTGCTGAAGCGGCAAAAAAAGACGGAGTCGCAAGAATTTAACGATGTCTTAAAATATGGAAAGGAGTACCCGCAAGGTACTCCTTTTTTAATCTGTTATATTTGCAATGATCGTATTTGAAACGAGAAAGCCCTTTGGGGTGAACGAAACGCTTTCGCCGATCTCCTCCATAAATCCGGCCTTAATATATGGTGTGATATCCCTTTTTATAAGGGATTTTTTTATGCCTTTTTTCAGCCGCAGACCAAGCATAATTTGCTCGTCAATACCGCCGCCCTCTCCGTCATCGATAATATTGAAGTCCTTATCATAATAAAAGCGTCTGCCGTTCCAAAAGGAATGGGCGGAAGCGCCGATGCCGAGATACGGCACAAGCTCCCAGTATTTAACATTGTGTCTGCTCTCAAAGCCGGGCTTTGCAAAATTGCTTATCTCGTATTGTTCAAGGCCGAGGGCGGCAAGCCGTTCAACGGTTTTTAAATACATATCGGAAACCGTATCCTCATCGGGGAGGGAAAGCTTATCCTGCAACTTGTAAAATGGAGTATTCGGCTCAATTTTCAGAATATAGGCGGAGATGTGCGTAACATCCATTTCCGCAATAAAATCAAAGGTTTCGTCAAGTCCTTCAAGGGTCTGCTTTGGTGTACCGAGCATTAAGTCAAGGCTGATATTTGTTATGCCTGCGGACTCGGCGTTATAAATTGCCTTGGCAACGTCCTCCTTTGAGGCGCGTCTGCCCAGCGCAAGGCGTTCTTCTTTAACTGCGCTCTGCATACCAAGCGAAATTCTGTTAATGCCGAAGGAATGATATTGCTTGAAATCTTTCGAAAGATCTTTGCCGGGGTTGCATTCAATAGTGATCTCCGAATTATTATCTATAGAAAAATTCTTGTGGATAGCTTCAAAGATTTTGCCAATCAAATCGGGTTCCAAAATGCTCGGTGTTCCGCCGCCGAAATAGACCGTGTCAAACTCAGCACTCTTATATTTTTCAAATTCAGCGGTCAAGCGGGAAACGTAGTTTTCAGCGATATCCCTATCATATTTAACCGAATAAAAATCGCAATAGGGGCATTTGTTCAAACAAAAAGGAATGTGAATATATAAACCGCATTTGTTGTTCATAATATCACATCCCTAATATTATTTTATATTTGCCACTGAGTGGCAGGCTAAATAATTTTTAATTTTATATTTTGCCACTGCCGTGGCGGGGCGTATCATTCTTTTGAGTCGCAAAAGAACGATAC
>JAFLRY010000014.1 GCA_022511205.1 Eubacterium sp.
ACCTGTGACCCTCTGCTTGTAAGGCAGATGCTCTCCCAGCTGAGCTAAACTTCCATATCGCTGACTGCGACGTTGATTATAATACTATATCTTGCTGAAAATGTCAACACTTTTTTCGTAATTTTTTCACGAATAAGCTCTGCCGAGCAATTCGCCTATCTCGCTCGGCGTGAAGCGGTAGACCTTATCGCAGAAGTGGCATTCCACTGTAGTATCCTCTTTGCTTTCAGCCATTTCCTTTAGCGACTCAGCGCCTGTGGAGATCAGCGCCGCCTCAACGCGCGCTCGCGAACAGTTGCATTTATAGCACGCCTCGCTCTCATCCAGCTTATCGGTTTTGATATCCCTCAATGCCCTTTTCGCAACGTCATCAGCGTTCATTCCGCTGCTGAGCATTTCGGTTATTGAAGGAATATCCGCCAGCGATTTTTCAATGGCGCTGATTGTTTCCTCGGGGCAACCGGGAAGAAGCTGAATGATAAATCCGCCCGCGCAGTTTACGGACAAATCGGGATTCACGAGAACGCCCAGCGCGCAGACCGAAGGCGTTTGCTCGGAAACGGCAAAGTAATTCGTGATATCCTCCGCGATCTCGCCGCTGACTATTTCCGTCGCGCCGGTGAAGGGTTCTTTAAGGCCTATATCCTTTAATACGTAAAGGTAGCCGCTTGTGCCGACCGCGCCCTTAACGTCAAGCTTTCCCCTCTCGTTAAGCGGGATTTCAACGATCGTATTCTGAACGTAGCCTCTGGCGTTACCCTCGCTATCGGAAACGGCTATGAGCGAACCCGCTGGACCGTCTCCGTTAAGTCTTAAGGTAATGGAATCGTCCGCCCCCTTAAGCATAACGCCCATCATTGAAGCGGCGGTGATAAGCCTGCCCAGCGCCGCGGTAACGACTGCTGAGGGCTTGTGTATTCTTTCCATTTCACGCACCATAGCGGTGGTGTCGGCGGCGATAACGTAGGCGCTGCCGTCCTCAGTTATATATCTAACAATGTTTCCCATAAAGTCAAATCCTTTTACAAACGAAATAGATCCTCTGCGAATCGTTTTTAGGCGGATCGGGAACGTTCTCATCATACACGCCTAAAACCTCAAAATACGGGCTTAGCGCCGCTCTGAGAGCCTCCTCGCCGAATGCCGTTTCAACAAATTCTTCAGAGTATCTGTCATAATTTTCTCCGTTGAACACGAAAAAATCAAGCATTATTCTTACACGGTTATCTTCAAGCAGCTCGTTATCCCACGCGAGGAAATAATCCTCCTCGTCAAAAATAAAGCTGTTATCCGCCAAAACGTGATTGTGCTTATAAACCGTGTTTACGTCAAAGATGAAAACGCCGCCGTCCCTGAGGGAAGCGTGAACGCATTTAAATGCGGCTTCAACGTCCTCTATAGAATCAAGATGATTGAGGGAATCAAGGCAGCAGATGCAGGCGTCAACCGGTTTAGCAAGATGAAAATCGCGCATATCCGCCTTTATAAAGGGTATTTCGCCCTGCGCCTTGTGATCCGCAACAGAGAGCATTTCCTCGCTGATATCAATGCCTGTAACGCGATAGCCCCTGTTTTTCATCAAAAGGCTCATCGTTCCCGTGCCGCAGGCAAGATCAAGCAGGGTTGAATTCTTTCCTATCCCCTGCTCGCTTAAAAAGCCGGAAATGCATTCGCTTCCGGCTTCGTAATCAATATTTCCGGTCAATTCATCGTAACGGTACGCAAAATAATTATACATCGTCATCGTTTTCTAATCTTGCAAAAATTCTGTCATAGCCGTCACAGCCGTATTGCAGGCTTCTGTTAACTCTGCTGATCGTTGCGGTGGAAGCCCCGGTTTCGTTCACAATATCGGTGTAAACGCTTTTTTGGGAGAGCATTTTTGCAACGACTAAACGCTGGCTGATCGTTCTCAGCTCCTGAACGGTGCAAAGATCCTCAAAAAAATCGTAGCACTCATCAATATTTTCAAGCTTCATAATTGCTTTGAAAAGAAATTCAATATTTTTGTCGTTTCTCTTAAGCGGCATTTGAATCACCTCATAGCTATTTTAACACACTAAAGCTTGAAAGTAAAGGAAAATAATTCATAAAATTTAAACCGCAGACAGAAAATCTGCGGTTCTTTTATCTTGCCCAAGGGGAAACGTAGCTCTCATACAGCTTCATTCGTTCCCCGTATGGATCGTGTTCCATATGATCTTTTTCATTTATGATTTTAGTGGCTCTGTTTTCGGGATCGTATTTCTCCCATTTCTCATCGGGGCAGCCGTATTTGGCAAAATTGCCCCACCATTCTCTCATACGCCTGCCGATCTGAAAAGCAGTTTCAGAGTTGGTAATTTTAACGTAAGCGTTGCCGATCTCTATTCCCTTATCAAAAAGGATGGGGATCTCCGTTGCGTGGATAACGCCCACGTCCAAAGGCTTAATTATAGCAGGCACATAATCGAAACGATAAGAATAAACGTCCGTATACTTTGAAAAGTGATCCGCCAGCGTGATTATCGGATAGCGATATACACGCTCAGCGGAGAGCGTGATGAACGCGTCCTTACCGGGATAAGCAATACCTTCTGTAAGGCTTTGCTTCAGCGCTTCGGGATAATTCGGAGTAACGAGATTTTGAATAATCGGCAGTTTCGTTATGGCGCCCCTGAGGAAAAACAACGGCGGTTCGGTTTCCTCCTTCATATACCCTATCATCAGCTTTTTATCTATTTCTTCAGCGGGCAACCTCGAGGGGTGGCAAGTTAAGAATTCGCCGTCTATAACGGGATTGAAGGTGCAATCTATCCCCGCTTTTGCCGCCATTTCAAGCCACAGCCTGTTTCCGCCTGAAAGTAACTGCTTTGGAGACATATTTATAAGGTCGATGGCGGTAGGATCGCCCATTATTTCAAGCCACGTTTTCGTAAGCTCTTTTGCCTGTTTCGGTGAATGAACGGAATCGCCGCAGCAACTTTGGGATATCACCCTGCTGAAATAACCCTTTGCGCTTGGAACGGCAAACAATAAAACAGACAGCACCGCTCCCGCGGACTGACCGAAAACGGTTACGTTTGACGGATCGCCGCCGAAATTCGCGATATTCTCATTTACCCATTTAAGGGCGAATACAATATCGCGCAAGCCATTGTTGGCTGTTGCTCCGGGAACGATATCCCGCAGATCAAGAAAGCCGCAGACGTTGAGCCTGTAATTCACAGTTACGATGATGCAGCCCGTATCGTTCGCCATGGCGGACATATCGTAAAAGCTTTCACGGACACCGCCCGTGGCGTAAGAGCCGCCGTATATCCAAAACATAACGGCAAGAGGCTTATCCTCCTGAGTATCAGGCACCCAGATATTCAGCCTTAAGGAATCCTCGCTTTGGGTTTTTGAATTGTATTTGCCCTGAATCGGGCTTTTCGGCTGTTGGAACGCGTTAAATATCCCACGATAATGGTTAGGTGCTTCGGGCGGAAGAAAACGCCTTATGCCGACGGTTGCCTTGGCATAGGGTATTCCGAAAAAGCATACGCCGCCGTCATACCCCTTGCCTCTGACCTTTCCGTATTCTGTTTCAACCAAACAGTCTAATTTATTCATCAAGCACCTTATCGTAAAAATCAAAGCAGTCAAAAGTGGCGAAATAATCCTTGGGGGTTTCGGCGCGTCTGATAAGCTTAACGCCGCCGTCCGTTTGCAAAAGAAGCTCCGCGGACTTCAGCTTGCCGTTGTAGTTATAGCCCATTGAATAGCCATGCGCTCCCGTATCGTGGATATAGATTATATCCCCCATCTCAATTTCGGGAAGCCGGCGGTCTATTGCGAATTTATCGCAGTTTTCGCAGAGTGAGCCCGTAACGTCGTAAACGTGATCGTGAAGCGCGTTTTCCTTACCAAGCACGGTGATATGGTGATACGCGCCGTAAACGGCAGGTCTCATGAGGTTTACCGCGCAGGCGTCAACGCCGATATACTCCTTGTGGGTATGCTTTTCATTGATAGCGGTGGTAACCAGCGCGCCGTAAGGGCCCATCATGTATCTTCCCATTTCGGTGAAAATCGCGATATCGTCCATTCCCGCCGGGGTAAGAACTTCCTCGTATACCTTTCGCACGCCCTCGCCGATCCTGAAGATATCGTTTGGCTCCTGATCGGGTCTGTAGGGTATTCCCACGCCGCCGGAAAGGTTGATAAAGGTGATTTTAACACCTACCTTATCCCTAAGCTCAACCGCAAGCTCAAAGAGCACCTTGGCAAGCATAGGATAATAATCGTTCGTAACGGTGTTTGAGCAGAGGAAGGAATGAATACCGAATTCCTCAACGCCCTTTTCCTTCATTATTTTGAAAGCTTCGAAAATCTGCTCGGTTGTCATGCCGTATTTCGCGTCACCGGGGTTATCCATAATACTGTTTGAGATCTGGAAAACTCCGCCGGGATTGTAGCGGCAGCTCATTTTTTTCGGAAGCTTTCCGCAGGCTTTTTCAACCGCCTCGATATGGGTGATATCGTCAAGATTGATGATACCGCCCAAATCGTTACAGAATTTGAATTCTTCAAGCGGCGTATCGTTTGAGGAGAACATAATATCGTCTCCTACAGCGCCGATCGCCTTTGAGAGCATAAGCTCCGTCATTGAGGAGCAGTCACAGCCGCAGCCGTACTCTCTCAGAATGTTTATTAAAAACGGATTGGGCGTGGCTTTAACCGCAAAATACTCCTTAAAGCCCTTGTTCCACGAAAACGCCTTTAAAAGATTTTCGGCGTTTTCCCTTAAGCCCTTTTCATCGTAAATGTGAAACGGCGTTGGATATTCCGCAATTATCTCCGTCGCCTTTTCCTTCGTTAAAAACGGTGTTTTACTCATATTGTCCTCCTTTGATTTGCCCTATAGTTTGTCTTATTCAAATACTTTTGAAATTATAGCCCTTATTTCGTCCGTTCCCTGCCCCGTGACCGCCGAAAACGGTATCACCGGATATTTGGGGTGATCCAATTCGATTTCTATCTCGCTGAGCCTTGCCTCATAGGCTCGTTTTTTAAGCTTGTCCGCCTTTGTAAGGACAACGATAAACGGAATTTCCATTTGCTCCAAAAAGGCGATCATTCCGTAATCATCGGCGCTGGGCTTATGCTGCATATCAACAAGCTGAACTACAAGCCCGATTTTTCTTTCCGTTTGAAAATATCCCTCAACGAGCCTGCCGAAGCGGTCGCGCTCCTGCTTTGAGATCTTCGCGTAGCCGTAGCCCGGGAGATCAACGAACCGCTGACCGTCCACGTTATAAAAATTCACCGTAATAGTCTTACCCGGAACGGAGCTTACTCTCGCAAGATTCTTTCTGTTAAAAAGCTTATTTAAAAGCGAGCTTTTTCCGACGTTTGATCTGCCCGAAAAAGCGATCTCCGTTTTATCGGATATGGGCAGCTGCTCCAAAGTACCGAAGGCTTTATCAAATTCCGCTTTGTTAAAATTCATGGCTACTGTGTTATTCCTGTTCTCTTATCCTGTGTTTTTTCGACTATTGCTTTTATTTCTTCCTTAACGGTATTTGGCATCCTCTCAAGGGCAATTTGCATAACCTCTGAGAAATCGGTTACGCTAACGAAGCTTACTCCGCATTTGACCTCCTGAGATATCTCCGCAAGGTCTTTAACATTATCCTCGGGAATGATCACCGTGGTGCAGCCCGCCTTATAAGCCGCCATACTTTTTTCTTTCAAACCGCCGATGGGAAGCGCTTTGCCCTTAAGGCTTATCTCACCTGTCATAGCGATATCCTGCTTGATGGGTATTCCCGTGAGTTCGGAAACGATAGCAGTCGTAATGGCAAGACCTGCAGAAGGACCGTCCTTGGGTATTGCCGCTTCGGGGGCGTGAATATGTATATCCTTTGTTTTATAAAAATCGGCGTCTATTCCGAAAGCGGAAGCCTTTGAACGGACGTAGGAAATTGCCGTTTTGGCGCTTTCGCGCATAACGTCGCCCAGATTGCCTGTAAGCTCTATCTTGCCCGTGCCGTCCAGCGCTGAGACCTCAATAGGCAGAAGCGTTCCGCCCACTCTCGTCCACGCAAGTCCGTTCACCGTACCCACAAGATTTGTTTTGCCGATCCTGTCCTGCTTATATTTTTTCGGTCCCAAGATCGCTTCAATATTCTTATCGGTTACCTTAAATGCGGTTTCGCCGCTTTCCAGCTCAACGGTTGCTTTTCTGCAAAGCGTTGCAATTGTCTTTTTAAGGTTTCTGACACCCGCTTCCGACGTGTAGCAGTCAATGATCGTATAGATCGCATCGTTGGAAATTTTGAATTCCTTAGCGGTAAGATTATGCTTTTTCATTTCTTCTTTGAGCAGATAATCCTTTGCGATATGGAATTTTTCCTCCGCGGTGTAGGAATTCAGCTCAATGACCTCCATACGGTCGTAAAGCGGTGCGGGGATAGTACCTGTATCATTCGCCGTGGTGATGAAAAGCACCTTGCTGAGATCAACGGGAAAATCGATATAATGATCCGCAAAGCTGAAATTCTGCTCGGGATCGAGAGCCTCCAGCAGGGCGGATGAAGGATCGCCCTTATAATCGTTACCCACCTTATCGATCTCATCAAGCAAAACGATGGGGTTCATCACTCCGCTTTTGATGATCGCTTCAATGATTCTGCCGGGCATAGCGCCGATATACGTCTTTCTGTGTCCTCTTATTTCAGCCTCATCGTGAACGCCGCCAAGGGCTATACGAACGTATTTTCTGTTCATACTCTTGGCAAGGCTTTTAACGATTGAGGTCTTGCCCACTCCCGGAGGACCCGCAAGGCAGAGTATCTGACCTGAAAAATCAGGATTTCTCTTGAAAACGGCAAGGGATTCGATAATTCTTTCCTTAACTTTATCGAGAGAATAATGCTCTTTATCAAGAATTTTTCTGCTTTTTTCAATATTTATTGAATCCTTGGTGTATTTTCCAAAGGGGATTTCAAGGCATTTATCAAGATAAGTGCGAACTACCGTACCCTCGTGAGAGCCGCCGGGCATTTTCATCAGCTTACCGCATTCCTTAAGCAGCTTCTCTTTGATCTCATCATCGCATTTGAGGGCGGATATTTTTTCCTTATATATCTCCGCTTCCTCAGCGGGGCTTTCACCGTCTCCAAGGGTTTCGGAAATCACCTTTAATTCCTCACGGAGATAGTATTCACGCTGATTTTTGTCTATCTCGCTTTGCACCTTATCCTGAAGCTCGGCTTCGATCTCAAGAATGGCGTTTTCCTTTTTCAGCAAAACGAAAAGGTTTGCAAGCCTGTCCATTACGTCAACCGACTCAAGAATATCCTGCTTTTCCGCGTAATCTATAAAGGAATTGGAGCAGATGAAATCGCAGAGTTTTCCGCCGTCATTCATCGAGATTACTCCCGCCTTGACCTCGTTGCTGATCTTAGGCATAATTTGGGCATATCTTTCAAATTCCTTTTTAACGGCACGGATATACGCCTTTTCCTCACGGGTATCCTCGGAAACAGCACGTTCAACAACCTCAACCGCAGCCATAACGAAGGGCTTTGTCTGGTTAAAGGATATGAGCCTTCCCCTATCCTGACCGTTAACTACCGCTCTGAGATTTTCAGAATTCGGAACTCTGATAAGCTGCCTGAGTGTGCAGATAACGCCGAAGGAATAGAGATCGTCTATATTAGGATCATCCACCGCCGCGTCACGCTGGGCAACGAGAAAAACCTTTTGATTGCCGTTCATAGCCGATTTAAGGGCGGCTACGCTCTTTTTCCTGCCCACGTCAAAATGAAGCGTCATATCGGGAAATACCACCAGCCCGCGAAGCGGAACAACAGGTATATTTATTAAATCGTTGTATACTTCAAATTCTTCCATAAAATCCTCTGTAAATTAAAAAGACAATAAAAATGTTGGGTTTTTAAATAATTGAAGTTATTATATAATATATAATTTAAAAAGGCAAGCGTTAACGCCTGCCTTTTTTAGTTATATTTATGCATTTTTCAAATCGGCTACTGTAAGATTTCTGCTTTCCTTCAGCGGATTGCGAAGAATGATCGGATCAGTGCCGTTTTTAACTGCATCCTCTGTGATGATGATCTTCTCGATCGTATGGTCGCTCGGCGTCTTATACATAAGAGGAGTGAGCACCTTTTCGAGCACGGAGCGAATACCTCTTGCCCCTGTTTTTCTTTCAAGGGTAATATCGGCAACCGCCTCCAGCGCATCCTTTTTAAATTCAAGCACCACGTCGTCCATTTCAAAAAGGCGGACATACTGCTTAACTATCGCGTTCTTCGGCTCGGTCATTATTCTGATAAGTGCTTTCTTATCGAGATTATCGAGCGCGGTTATAACGGGAATTCTTCCGATAAGCTCGGGGATCAGTCCGTATTTAACGAGATCGTGCTGAATAGTGGATTTCAGAAGCTCGCCGTCTTTGATATCAACATTTTCAATATTCGCGCCGAAGCCCATTGATTTTGAGCCGATACGCTTTTGAATGATCTTTTCGATTCCGTCAAATGCGCCGCCGCAGATAAACAGGATATTCGATGTATCTATCTGTATAAATTCCTGCTGAGGATGCTTTCTTCCGCCTCCGGGAGGAACGTTTGAAACCGTTCCCTCAAGAATTTTGAGAAGAGCCTGCTGAACGCCCTCGCCGCTTACATCTCTCGTAATAGAGCGGTTTTCTGACTTGCGGGAGATCTTATCGATCTCATCAACGTAAATGATTCCGCGCTGTGCCTTTTCGATATTGAAATCAGCCGCCTGAATAAGACGAAGCAGGATATTCTCAACGTCCTCACCAACGTAGCCCGCCTCCGTTAAAGTGGTTGCGTCCGCGATCGCGAAGGGCACGTTGAGTATCTTTGCAAGCGTTTGCGCCAGCATTGTTTTACCTACGCCTGTCGGCCCTAAAAGGAGAATGTTGCTCTTTTGAAGCTCCAGATCGTCCTTTGCTGAGGAATAGATGCGCTTATAGTGGTTATAAACCGCAACGGAAAGCGCGATCTTGGCTTCCTCCTGCCCGATAACGTATTCATCAAGCTTGCTTTTTATTTCCTCCGGCTTCGGCAGGGTCGCGTCATTTTCGGAATTATTACGCCTTGCCGTTGGCGTTGATTTTTCAATTATCTCGTTGCAAAGTGAAATGCATTCATCGCAGATGAAAACTCCCGGCCCTTCAATGAGCTTGCGCACCATCGTTTCCGATTTCCCGCAAAAGGAGCATCTTGCGATATGATTTCTTCCGTCTTCTCTCGCCATATCTGTACTCCGTTACAGTTTATCTTCTGTCTATAACCTTATCAACAAGGCCGTATTCAAGCGCTTCCTGAGCGGTGAGCCAATTATCTCTGTCCGTATCTCTTGCAAGCTCTTCAACAGTTTTACCGCAGTTGTCGGCAAGAATCCTGTTTAATCTCTCTTTGGTCTGAACGAGATTCTTTGCGGCGATCTCAATATCAGTGGTCTGACCCGTTAAGCCGTGACCGCCGATAAGAGGCTGGTGGATAAGAATGGAGCTGTTGGGCAGAGCGATCCTCTTGCCCTTCGCGCCGCTGGAAAGCAGAAACGCGCCCATTGAAGCCGCCATACCAACGCAGATGGTTGAAACGTCACACTTGATATACTGCATCGTATCGTAGATGGCAAGGCCGTCCGTTACAGAGCCGCCGGGTGAATTGATATAAAGGCTGATATCCTTCTCGCTGTCCTGCCCCTCAAGGAAAAGAAGCTGAGCAACGACTAAGGAAGCCGTAGCTGAATTGACTTCATCTGAAAGAACGATGATTCTGTCGTTCAGAAGTCTGGAGAAAATGTCCATCGAGCGTTCGCCGTTGGCGGTCTGCTCAACAACGTAGGGTACTAATGCCATTTAAATCACTACCTTTAAAAAATTTCAAAGATTATTCTACTATTGCGGAATTCACGATAAGGTCTACGGCCTTATTTCTTGCAACGTCCTCAGCAATTCTTTCAGCGGGAAGAGCCTTTCTAACCTGCTCCGCGCTCATACCGTAGTTAGCGCCGATCTTTGCCGCCTCAGCCTCGATCTCCTCATCGTTAGCCTCGATCTTTTCGGCTTCGATGATAGCGGTAAGGGCAACGGAAAGCTTAACCTGCTTTTCTGCGCTCTCTCTGAGAGTTGCCTTAAAGCTTTCCTCATCCTGACCCATATACTGGAGATACGTTGCAAGCTCAATGCCGCTGTTCTTAAGCTGATAGGTGTATTCCTGAAGCATCTCGTCAACTCTCTTGGTGAACATAACCTCGGGAATTTCAACCTCCATATTTTCAACGACCATATCAAGAAGCTTGTTTTCAGTTTCGGTCTTGGCGTTTGCGGTCTTTCGCTCCTCGATCTTCTTCTTGAGGTCTTCTTTCACCTCGTCAAGAGTATCGAATTCGGAAACGTCCTTTGCAAACTCATCGTCAAGCTCGGGAAGCTCGTTTTTCTTGATTTCGTGGATCTTGCACTTGAAAACAGCAGCCTTGCCTGCAAGCTCGGGGGTGTATTCCTCAGGGAAGGTAACGTTAACGTCAAACTCCTCGTCAATATTATGCCCCGCAACCTGCTCCTCAAAACCGGGAATAAAGCTGCCTGAGCCAAGCTCAAGATCGTAATTCTCGCCCTTGCCGCCCTCGAAAGCAACGCCGTCTACGAAGCCCTCGAAGTCGATCGTGGCAGTGTCGCCCATTTCGGCGGCTCTATCTGTTACGTCGATAAGGCGGGCGTTTCTCTTCTGCATCTGAGCAAGCTCGTTTTCAACGTCCTCATCCGTTGCTTCAACAGAGATCTTCTCAATCTTAAGTCCCTTATAATCGCCAAGCTTTACCTCGGGATAAGTGGTGACCTTCATGGTGATCTCCACACCCTCTGCCTTGCTCATAACGGGTACGTCAACGTCCGCAGTGTCTACAACGTTGAGACCTGCCTCCTCAAAAGCGGCGGAAACCGCTTCAGGATATACGATATCAAGAGCGCCCTCAAAGAAGGTTGCCTCGCCGTACATTTTTTCGATCATTCCCATAGGAGCCTTGCCCTTTCTGAAGCCGGGAAGCTGAATGCTCTTTCTCTCCTTCAGATAAGCTTTTTTGCAGGCGTCGGCAAAGGTTGCCGCGTCTACCGTGATTACAAGCTCGTATGTATTCACATCAATTTTATTAGATGATTTAAGTGCCATAAATAGACCTCCTTAACAAAATTTACTAATCACCGAGTAAGCATTATATCATATAAACTATGGCTTTTCAAGCAAAATATATATAATTAATATTTTAAAATCAAGTAAGGCGTAAAACCCAATCTGTCGCAGGAAATAAGCCTGAAATTGATTCCGTATCGCGCGTCGTCTATGGCATATTTCGCCGCCTCACCGTGAAGATGCCCAAAGTAGCATTTTTTTATACCGTATTCGCGCAGTAATTCAAGAATTTCATCACATTGGGAATTCGTGGTAAGCGGCGGATAATGGAGAAAAACGAGCTTTTCATCACATTCGGCGCTGTCAAGGCTTGCTTTCAGGCGTATCAATTCCCTGTTTAGCACCTTTTCATCGTGCTCTTCTTCACTTTCAAAAAGCCAGCCCCTTGATCCGCATACGGAAACACCCCCGCAATTCATTGAATTGTTGTGCAAAATCTTTATCGTTTCAAAGCCCTTTTCCTCGATGAACTTATTCATTTTCGTCATCGTGTTCCACCAATAATCGTGGTTGCCTTTGAGGATAATTTTATTTCCGTTTAAGCCGTTGAGAAAGCGAAAATCAGCTTCCAGCTCGTTGAAATCCATCGCCCAGCTGATATCTCCCGCAATAACTACAGTATCCCTGTCAGACACGATTTTATTCCAATTATTTTTTAATTTTTCAGTATAATTTTCCCATCCGCTGAAAGTATCCATCGGCTTGTTCGTGCCGAAGGAAAGATGAGTGTCTGCAATCGCAAATAAAGACATACTTTCTCCTTGAATAATTGAAATTTGCTTGGTAAAGAATAAGAACAGAAAAAGCATTGATTTGCTTTTCCTAAACGAAGGGAGTGAAAACGATGGACGAAATTAAAGGAATCTCCTGTGAGGTTAAAAACTGCATTTATCACGATACGCAGGATCGCTGCAACGCGGGCCATATCGTGGTTGGTAACAGCAGCGCAACAAAGACCACTGAAACAAAGTGCGAAACCTTTGAATGCAGTGACGATTGCTGCTGCAAATAAGTAAATAGCTTTTAAACGAAAACGGCTCTTTTCAGAGCCGTTAGTTTTTTTGAAAAATCAAAGATTTAAGAGGCTGAAAACCATTTCACTCATATTTTCTTTATCGCAAACGTTCGTGAATCTAACGCTTTTTTCTTTTAAAGAAGAGAGAGACGCGGGGATTTCAGCTTTCGTTATCCTGTTGAGCTCATCCACCATTGCGAATTCGTCAAGCTCGGGCGTATTTCCGCCTAAAACCGCGGAAAGCACGCTCTTTGAGAATTTATAGGGTGAAGCGGTGGAATCGATAACGGTGGGGATATCGTCTCCCGTGCGGGAAACGTATTCATCATAAACCTTAACCGCAACGGCGGTGTGGGTGTCACAAAGATAGCCGTACTTATCAAAATGTGCTTTGATGGTTTCGTCTACCTCGTTTTCCGTTGCGAAGCCGGCGTCAAATACTCTTTGTATATTTTTAATAAGCGCCTCTGAAACGGCGTATTTTCCGTCTTTTGAAAGGCTGTTCATAAGGTTCTCAACCAGCTTATCATCGTTGCCGCTCATATGATAGAGAAGCCTTTCAAGATTCGAGGAAATGAGAATATCCATACTGGGGGAAGTTGTGGTGTAAAAGCTTCTGTTTTTATCGTATTCGCCGGATTTGAGGAAATCGGTGAGAACGTTGTTTGAGTTGGAAGCGCAGATGAGCTTCTTCAGGGGAAGCCCCATTTCCTTAGCGTAGTAAGCGGCAAGAATGTTACCGAAATTGCCCGTGGGAACTACGATATTGATCTCATCGCCTGCTTTGATCTTGCCCATAGAAAGCATATCGCAGTAGGTGGAGAAATAGTAAACGATCTGCGGAACAAGTCTGCCCCAGTTAATGGAGTTTGCCGATGAGAACATCATATTCTTTTCGGTAAGTTGAGCCTTGATGTCATCATTCGTAAAGATAGATTTAACGGCGCTTTGGGCATCGTCAAAATTTCCGTTGATGGCGCAGACTGAAACGTTTTCACCCTCCTGCGTAGTCATCTGGAGCTTCTGCATCGGAGAAACGCCGTCCACGGGATAGAAAACGAGGATCTTCGTTTTATCAACGTCCTTAAAGCCCTCAAGAGCCGCCTTGCCGGTGTCGCCCGAGGTGGCAACGAGAATAACGATCGTCTTGCCGTCCGCCGTTTTCTTGGCGGAAACCGTCATAAGATAAGGCAAAAGCTGAAGCGCCATATCCTTAAAGGCGCAGGTGGGGCCGTGCCACAGCTCAAGAATGTTTTTGTTACCGTCGATATTAACGGTGGGCGCAACCGCCGCCGAGGAAAACTTATCCGCCTGATACGCGCCCTCAACGCAGTAGTTGAGCTCCTCCTCGGTAAAGTCCGTAAGGAATTCTTTTAAAACGGTCTTTGCCCTGTCGATATAGGACATAGCCGCCATTTCCTTGATTTTATCGAGAGAAAACTGCGGCAGCTCGCAGGGAACGAAGAGTCCGCCCTCTTTGCTGATGCCCTGCGCGATCGCCTGCGCGGCAGTTATCCTTATTGAATTATCTCTTGTTGAAGTGTAAAGCATAATTTGTCTCCGATTACAAAAAGTTTTAACACATTTTAATACAATTCAAAAGCATTTTCAAGGTGTTTTATAGATTTAATTTCGCTATTTTCGGTGATTACCTCAATAACGTCAAATCTCGGCTGAAGCTTGGTGGGATTTTTCTGTAAATAGAGTGCGGCGGTCTTAGCCATTTTCTCCTGCTTAGACGCGTCAACGAATTCTGCCGGAGAGGCTATGGAGGCGAAATTTCTCATCTTTACCTCAATAAAACAGAGGTATTTTCCTTTACTCATTATTAAATCTATTTCCCCGAAGCGTGAGGAATAATTCACGTCTACGAGCTTATAGCCCTTATTTCGCAAATGATCGCAGGCTTTCAGCTCAGCAAGCTTTCCGAGGCTATTCATTGCCGATCACCTTTTTCAAAAAGGATTTTCTGTGGATATTGCTGATGCCGTGCTCCGCGATCTTTTCATAGTGAAGCTTCGTGCCGTAGCCCTTGTGCTTCTCAAATTCGTACTGAGGATATTTTTTCGCTAATTCAAGCATATATCTGTCCCTTGAAACCTTGGCGATTATGGAAGCGGCGGCGATGGAAGCGGACTTGCCGTCTCCCTTAACGATCGTTTCCGCGGGAATATCAAGAGGCGGCATACGGTTGCCGTCAATAAGAACGTAATCCGGCTTGATTTTAAGACCGTCAACGGCTCTTTTCATCGCGAGATAGGTGGCTTGAAGAATATTTATTTCGTCAATCTCCTTTTCGCTTGCCGTGCCGACAGAATAGCAAACGCACTCCTCGATGATCTTATCAAAGAGCATTTCGCGCTTTTTCTCCGAGAGCTTTTTGGAATCGTTCACGCCCTCGATAATATGTCCGTCCGGCAGGATAACGGCGGCGGCAAATACAGGACCTGCAAGGGGTCCTCTCCCCGCCTCGTCAACTCCGCAAATCACGTTATAGCCCTTGGCTTTTGCTTCATTTTCGTAGAATAACCAATCCATTACTGCGGTAACTCAAGGCTGATTCGCCCGAGCTTTCCTCCTCTGAATTCATCGCACAGCATAACGGCGGTGCGTTCGTAATTGATCTCGCCGCCTTTGATCAGAAAGCCGCGCTTTTTTCCGATCATTTCAAGAATTTCCCAGCCCTGCATATCCTCGAAGCCGCTGATTTTGTATCGCTCAGAAATCATTTCGGGGTGGGTCTTATTCAGCACTTCAAGCAATCTGCAGGAAAGGCTTTCGATATCCGTGACCTCGTCCTTGACGGAGCCGATAAAGGCAAGCTTGTCGCCCACCTCAGGATCGTCAAATTTCGGCCATAAAACGCCGGGAGTATCGAGCAATTCAATTCCATTGCCAACGTTGAACCACTGATTGTTTCGGGTAACGCCCGCTCTGTCGGCAACAACGGCTTTGCTCTCCCCCGCCATTCTATTGATGAAGGAAGACTTGCCCGTGTTGGGAATGCCCACCACCATTAGGCGAAGCGGCTTGCCCGCCATACCTTTTTCCTTATTGCGTTCAATAACAGTGCTGAGTGCGTTTTTGCAGACAGAAGCAAACTGATTCAAGCCCTTGCCGCTTCTGCAATCAACGGCTATGGCGTGAAAGCCCCTGTTTTTATAGTATTCAAGCCAAATTTTGGTGGCATTCTGATCCGCAATATCGCTCTTGTTTAAAAGCACGATTCGGGGCTTTCTTTTAATTAATTCGTCAAGCTCCGGGTTGGAGCTTGAATACGGAATTCGCGCGTCAACGATCTCCACAACGCCGTCTACGAGATTCAGGCTTTCCTTGATAAGTCGGCGGGTTTTCGCCATATGGCCCGGAAACCACTGAACGTATTGCTTTTGAAAATCGGGCATTTTCTCACCTGCTTTTCTTTATAATTCGTCTTTTATAATTGAGTAGACCACGGCATCGTTTCGCTCTTTTGTATGCTTATTGATCCTTCTGCTTCGCAGTACGCCGTCCTTTCGCATACCTGCTTTTTCCATAACTCTTCCGCTGGCGGGATTGCCACTGATATGACTTGCTTCAACAAGATATATCCCGCAATCGTTAAGGAGATATTCTATAACCGTTCGCAAGGCTTCGGTGGCGTAGCCGTTACCCCAGAATTTTGAGCCGTAGCAGTAGCCGATTGCGGCGGTTGAATGCTTTTTATTAAGCTCCATAACACATATGTTTCCGATTATTTCGCCCGTTTCTTTGATCTCGACTACCCAGTTGAGCGCGCCGTTATCATAACTGTTTACCCAAGACTTTAACAGTTCTTTCGTTTCATCAACGCTTTTGGCAACGTCCCAAGCAAGATACTTGCAACACTCGGGATCGCTCTCCCAGTTATTATACATTGCTTCAGCATCATCAACAGTAAACTTTCTTAAAATCAGTCTTTTGCTCTCTAACGTTTTAGTTGTAAAATTTTCCACTATTTCACCTTCCTATATATTATCAAAATATTGCTGATTTTTCAACAAAAAAGAAAACCGTTTCACTGGGAAACGGTTTTGTGAAGTCAAGTTGTTAGATATCTTCCTTAACTTTTGCTGACTTGCCGACTCTGTCACGAAGATAATAGAGCTTAGCGCGACGAACCTTACCGCGGCGAACAACCTGAACGGAATCCACGTTCGCAGAATTGAACGGGAATACACGCTCGATACCTACGCCGTAGGATACGCGGCGAACGGTAAAGGTCTTGGAAATGCCTGAGCCCTTCATAGCAATAACCGTACCCTCAAACATCTGAACTCTTTCGTTCTTACCCTCACGGATACGAACGCCTACTCTTACAGTATCACCGATCTTGAATTCGGGAAGCTGTTTCTGAGCACTGCCGGCTTCAATAATTTTAATTGCGTCCATTAAAATTTCCTCCTTTTATTTTTTCAGATGTTCTTAACAAATTAATTGACAGAGGACCATCTACTTAAATGCTTTCTAAACGCACAGCATTTAACGCGTTGCAAGGCAACAACGGAACAAATGCCTAAGTAATATAACATAACTTGTAGAAAAATGCAAGCATTTTATTTAAAAATCTTATAATCCTTATCAAGAAGCGCGATTCTTGATATGCTTTTCCATTCGTAATCCATATCAATAAGCCTGATTATCGTGTCAAAAAGAAGCGTTGGATTCAGATTTTTATCGTTTCCCGCCGCAAGCCTGATGTTGAGAACGATCTCGCCGTCTCTGATTGAAACGTTATATTTATCAATAAATGGCTTGATATCGGTTTCCTTTAAAACTCTTCGTCTGCCCTGCTTGCCCTTTTTAAGCGCGAAAATGCTATCCGCTTCAAGCACGGCTTTGATCTTTTCAAACGCCGCTTCATTATCCGCAAACTCAAACTTATAAACGTAATCGGAATATGCTATCTCCGTGCAGTCGCGGAAATCATCATAAACGTCCATGATGCGGATACCCGTGGGAAGCGCGTTGTTGAGGCGTTCCTTTATTTCGGCGTTCGTCATATCCCCCACTATGCGGATATCCATACTCTCGCAATAGCTTTCAACGCCCAGGGAGAGCGGAAGCGAAAAGCTCATATAGGGGTGCGGATTGAAGCCCTCGGTGAACCATAGGGGTATTTCGGCACGCACCAGAGCGCGGGACATACAGCGGTTAATATCGAGATGACTTATATACTTGCATCTGTCGGTCTTAGAAAAAAGAACTCTAATTTCTCGCATCGCAGTGACCTCCGTTCAGCTTATTGGCACCGCAACCCGCGCATTTTATGCGGCAGTGAGGCGTGGTCTCGTTATTATGCGCCTTGATGTTTTCCCTTTCAAGGAACGATCTCGAAACACCGAAATCAATGTGATCCCACGGGAGAAGCTCGTCAAAGGGTCTTCTGCGCCTTGTGTAGAAATACGGATCAATGCCGTTCATTTCAAAGGCTTTCTGCCACGCTTCAAAATTGAATTTATCGCCCCAACTGTCAAATTTACAGCCCAATTTCCATGCATCAAGGAGAACGTTGTTTAAGCGCCTGTCTCCTCTTGCGAACACGCCCTCTATAAGCGAGGTGGGCGTTTCGTGGTAGGATACTTTTATTTTCTTGCTGGGGATAGATTCAAGCAGATGCTCCTGCTTTTGTTTCAGGCTTTCCATGGAATCCTCAGGCTCCCACTGGAAAGGCGTAAAGGGCTTGGGGATAAACGAAGCACAGCTGATAGACACCTGAACGCCCGTACCCTTTTGCCTATTTGGATTCTTATAAAAGGCATGAACCACCTGCATACCAAGATCGGCTATGCCCTCGATATCCTCCATGGTTTCGGTAGGCAGACCCATCATAAAATAGAGCTTAACTGAGGTCCATCCGTTGTCAAACGCTTTGGTGCAGGTGCGGATGACCTCTTCCTCCGTAACGTTCTTATTAATAACGTCACGAAGCCTCTGCGTACCCGCCTCGGGGGCGAAGGTCAGTCCGCTTCGTCTAACTTTATTGAGCTTGTCCACCAGCTCGTCTGAAAAATTATCAACACGAAGCGACGGCAGAGAAAGATTGATCTTGTCCTTCGCAGTCCAGTCGATCAGCGAGGAAAGCATTTCATTAACTTGGCTGTGATCCGAAGTTGAAAGCGAGCAAAGGGATAATTCATCGTAGCCAGTGGACTTTATCAGCGCCTTGGACTGCTCGTTTATGGTCTCAACGCTTTTTTCTCTTATGGGTCTGTAGGTGAAGCCCGCCTGACAGAAGCGGCAACCTCTTATACATCCCCTGAATATCTCGGCGACCGCCCTATCGTGAACGATGCTGATAAAGGGAACGACGAATTCCTTTGGATAAAAGCATTTATTCATATCGGCAACGACTGATTTTTTAACGCTTTTCGGCGCGCCGCCAAGAGGCTCGAGGGATTTCAAAGTGCCATCCTCATTATAGCTATCCTTGTAAAGCGAAGGAACGTAAACGCCCGTGATATCCTTGGCTTTAAGCAAAAATTCACGCTTGCTTGCGCCGTTTTTCTTGCACTCCTTGAGAAGCTCGATTACCGCGGGTGTTGATTCCTCACCGTCTCCTAAAAAAACGATATCCACGAAATCGGTGATAGGCTCGGGGTTGCAGGTGCAGGGACCGCCGCAGCAGATAATGGGCGTTAAATCGGCTCTGTCCGCCGATTTAAGAGGCAATTGCGCCAGATCAAGCATATTCAGCATATTGGTGTAGCAAAGCTCATACATAAGGGAGAAGCCGATCATATCGAAATCCTTTATGTAATCGCCGCTCTCCAGCGCGAAAAGCGGCACGTTATATTTACGCATCTGTTCCTCCATATCGGTATCGGGAGCGAACACACGCTCGCACCAGCTATCCTCCCTCTCATTAACGAGAGAATAGAGGATTTTCATACCGAGGTGGCTCATTCCGATCTCGTAAAGATCGGGAAAGCAGAAGGCGTAGCGTATATCCACGCTTTCGGGGTCTTTCACCACGCTGTTGAGCTCGCCGCCCGCATATCTTGCGGGCTTCTGAACGTATTGAAGAATTTTTTCAACGATCTTTTTCATATGATTTTCACCTCATTTACCGCAAGCGGTCCCCCTTCTCCTCAAGGAGAAAGCTTTTAAAGTCGTCAATATTGAAATAAAGCAGATATGCCGTTATCAATAATAATGAAAATATTTTGTATTCAAACAGCAGATATCCTGAAACGAAGCCCGCCGCTATCAATAAAATCAAGCTTAAAACAACGGAAAATTTCGGGAATAACAGTCGCACTATCCTGCCGCCGTCCAGCGGAACAACGGGAAACATATTCAGCAAAAACAGCATTAAATTGATTTCATTTCCGAAAAATATGTATAGGGCAAGATTTACTGCGGGGCCGCAGAGCAAAACGAAAAGCTCTTTGATCTTTGATAAATGCTTTTCGTATTTCATTCCTATTCCGTAAAACGAAAGCTTAATAAGCGTTGGTCTTGCGCCGAAAATCAGCAGCATAATAATATGCCCAAGCTCGTGCAGTATTGAAAAAAGGATGATCTGCACGGCGCTCTCATAGCCGTAAAGCACGGCGAAAGACAGAAGAATAAGAAATGTAAAATCAAGCCTGAACGTAAAGCTTTTGATCTTGAGTTCCAAATTATCACCGTAAAATCTTACGGCGAAATTCGGTTATTTATTCTTATGAAAATTGTCTATTTATTCTTATCGAGATAAGATTGCAGTATCATAACTGCGGAAACCGCGTCAACAGTTTCCTTGCGCTTCTTTCCTCGAACATTATTATTTGAAAGAACATTATGCGCCATAACGGTGGTGAGCCTTTCGTCCTGAAGCTCTACGGGCAAGCCTGTTTTTTTGCCAAGCGCCTGAGCGAATTCCCTGCAGGCATCCGCGCGAAAGCCGCAGCTTCCGTCCATATTTCTCGGCAAGCCCACGACTATTTTTTCGGCGCGCTCTTTTTCAATTATTTCGCAAAGCTTATCTATCAGCTTCGGCTGATATTTTTCATTTATAACGGTATACGGCGAAGCAAGCCTTTCGGTTATGTCGGAAAAGGCAACGCCTGTGCGCGCGTCTCCGTAATCGACTGCCATTATTTTCATAGACGTTCACCTCAGAATAAAACTTAGGATCACCCAATCTTAACAAATAACGGCATCACAGTTATATGATGCCGTTATAATCCTTTTACTGTTTAAGGGGTTATCCGTTGCCGTTACCATTGTTATTATTTGCCGCGGGGGCGCTGGTTGCCGGCTGAGTAGCTGCAGGTTGAGTGGCTGCCGGTTTCGTGGTTGCGGGAGGAGTAGCCGTTGTAGTTCCTCCTCCGGTTGCGGCGGTTGTGTTTTCCGCAACGTTGGTAGTTGTCTCCGGAGCCGTAGTTCCGGTATTCTTTGAGTAAGCGGGAAGATTATTCTTATCATACCAGCCGTAAGCGCCGCTTGCGTATTTAGCAAGAAGTCCGTTTTCGGGATCGTATGCTTTTCTCACGATTCCGTCATACTTCGGGAAGGTCTTAACGTTTTTGCCCTTGGCTTTATATACCCTTGTCATTACCTGATTCCAAAGTGTTCCGGCAGGGTTATAGGAAAGTCTGTAATTGATCTCTTTATTCTTATCGTAGCCGTACCAAACCGCACCGATATATTCGGGAGTTCCGCCCATAAACCAACGGTCATAGCTGTTTGTGGTAGTACCTGTTTTGCCGAAGCATTCAACTCCGGAGATCTTATAATATCTACCCGTACCGCTTGTCATAACGGTTTGGAGAAGCTTGTTCATAACCCAGGCAGAGCCCTCGCTGAGCGCCTCTGTCTTCGTTTCCTCAGGATGGTTTTCAAGGATCACGTTACCCTGGCTGTCCTCAACCTTATAGTAGCAATACGGGAAATAATACTGCCCACCGTTACCGAACGTGGCATATGCCGCAGCCATTTCAATAGGCTTTAAACCTGTTGTCGTACCGCCTACAGCCAGCGGAGACCAGTCTCTGTCCTTAACCTCATTAAGAGTAGTGATATGGAATTTATCCCTAAGATACTCAAAGGAATAATCGATTCCGATCTTAACGAGCGTTCTTGCGGAAATAGTGTTCTTTGACTGAGCAAGACCCCACTGGATCGTTTTCATCGCGCTGGAATAGGTATGACCTTCATTATACGGCCACGGCTTGCCGTTTATAGTCAGACAAGGCGCGTCCTTATCTATGGTTGACCAGTAGAAATCAAAATCATCGTCCTTCAGGCTCTTTTCAATAGCAGGGCCGTATACGGCAATGGGCTTCATCGTTGATCCGGGCGGACGCTCCGCCTCAGTGGCTCTGTTGAAGCCGAGGGCGTTATCCTTCTTACCCGTGCCGCCCACAAGACCAAGCACTCTGCCCTCGTAATTCATAATTACCATAGCGCCCTGAACAGTCTCATCAGGCATTTTTCTGTAATTCTCGTAAACGTCCTCGATAGCCGCCTGAACATCAAGATCAACAGCGGCGTAGATCTTAAGGCCGCCGTCGTAGAGCATATTACGTGCTTTTCTGCTGTTGTAGCCATATTCCTTCTGAAGATCCTGCATAACGGTTTTCATAACGTAATCTAAATACCAGGAGTCTACAACGTTTGTTCTTGTTTCGGTACTGCCGCCCGTAACCTGACTGCCCTGATAATTCGGACTGTTGGTGAAGACCATTTCATAAGCCTTCGCTTCCTCGTACTCCTCATCGGTGATCATGCCCTGATCGTGCATGTAATACAATACGTCATGCTGCCTTTTTTTATTCTCTTCAGGGTGGAGAAACGGATTGTATTGAGTTGGAGATTTGGTGATAGCCGCAAGGCAGGCGCATTCGGCAATATTGAGCTTGTCAACGTCCTTGCCGAAATATTTTTCAGCAGCCGTTTTTACGCCGTAGCAGCCGCTCGAAAGGAATATCGTGTTGAGATACGTCTCTAAAATATCCTCTTTTTTATTATACCTTTCAAGATTCAGAGCTGAAAGAATCTCGTTGAATTTTCTCGCAAGAGTAACCTGTTTCTCATCGGTAAGATTCTTTATAAGCTGCTGAGTAATGGTGGATCCGCCCTGACCGAGATTTCTCGGATTGGCAACAACGCCTATCGTTCTTATCCAGTCAACGCCGTGGTGTTCATTAAAGCGCTTGTCCTCAATAGCAATAAACGCATTTGGCAGGTATTCGCCCATATCCTCAAGATCTATCCACTCGCGGTTTTCCTCGCTGTGAAGGCGAGTGAGTTCTTTAAGAGAGCCATCCTCCTCATAAGCGTAGATAAACGAGGTTCTGCTGAGCGAATCCTTTTTCTCATTGAGATCGAAAACCGCTTCTCCGTTAACAAAGCTGACAGCATAAAGCAGCATTACCGATACGCAAACGATCCCTACTACGCCGACTATAAGCGCTACGCCTGCAATAAATCTGAAAAATCTGAAGCCTGCGGACATACCGCCCTTTTCTTTCTTCTTCTCAGACTTTCTTTTTTTCTTTTCGATCACTCTGCCCCGCTCTACCGATTTTGAATCCTTGGACGAGGAGCTGTCAATATTATAAGCCGAGGGAACGTTTTTCTCCTCAGTGCTTTGATTTTTCTTGTCTTCATTATAAACTTTGGCAGAATTATTCATAAAAGATTCAAGCAGATCATCGTAATCTTTTGAAAGCATATTCCAACCTCCTAAAAACAAGCAGTAATGAATATTACCATTATATAGCAAAATATTATAATAAAAAAGTAGTTTTTTGTAAATTTTATATTATTTTAACTTTTTATCGCGCGGGCGCGCTTTTTATTCATAATGTTTATCTTTGCGGTTACTTCAACGCCGTCATAAGTTCTTCTCGCTCTGATGAATGCCCAAAACTTCTTTTTGCAATTTTTACATTCGCAAACCGTGCGAAAAGATTTATTGATTGATTCATAATTCTTCAGCACACGAAGCTCTGATTTACAGTGGGGGCAAAAAAGCTTTTGCTCATTAACGTTGAAATCCTCCGTTACGCCCTTAGTGAGATAATAGGGCTTAAAAACGAGCCGCTCGAAAAAGTCAACGTCGCAATCCGACACAAAACCGAAAAATTTTTCCTGATCAAATACTTTTTTAAAACACTCCGCCGCAAGATAGCAATCCTCAAGGGCTCTGTGGAGATTTTCGCCGTCAACAGATATATCAAGCATTTCAGCGCATCGGGAAAGCCCTACCTGATTTGGCCCGTTATCCTCCAAAAAAGACTGGCAGTATTTTTGAACGTCCGCATATCTTTTGATAAAATCAATACCTCTCGTATCAAGAAGCTTTTTGAAATTATCGGTAAGCACGTACAGATCGCTGTTTGACCAGCTCATAAAAACGCTGTTTTCCCTGCCGCTCCAGCGGGAAAAATCGGAAACAGCATCCGCAAACGGAATGCCGTTTTCTTTTATTTCCTCAGCCGAAATATGGGTGAGCCGCTTAAACCTTGAGGAAAGCTTGGAATGCCTCGGTTTTATAAGCTGATTAAAGGTGTCAACAATATTAAGCTTTTCATCTAATTTAACAGCGCCTATCTCGATTATCTCGTTCATCCCCTTGCCGAGCTTGTAATCGTAGGCGTTATTCCATTCCAGATCAAAAATTACGTAGAACATTTTAACTCCGCATTCAGCAAAAAAATAACCTTGCATAACGCAAGGTTACCGGCATTCCTTAACCAATGAAAAGGAAAATTAAAAACGCGGCAAGCACTACAACGAAGAAACCGCCGATGAGCCACTTCGTCATTTTCTCAAGCTTTGCCTCAATGGTGCGGGCCTTGGATTTGCCGAGAAAAGTCTCAGCGCCGCCGGCGATAGCACCTGAAAGATTCTGTGACCTTCCCTCTTGGGCAAGAACTATTATCGTTATGATAACTGAAGCTATAATAAGAATAGCACCGAATACGTAATGATACCAAAGCATCGTAAACTTCCTCCATAGATAAATTAATGCTTATAAAGTATAGCATAATGAAAATCATAATGCAAGTATTTTTTTGGCATAATTTAACGGCTTTTATTTTTCGCACGAAATATGCCGTAAAACTGGTAGCTTAGTACCCGCCCGGCGGTTTAAAAAGTAAGCTGCTCCCCTATGTCTCCCGCGCTGAGCTGAGCGCCTGCCGCGGGGAGATTTTTCGCTCTGAAGCGCCAGGGCTTTTCGAATTCGCCCTCGTTATAGATATGGGCGGAAACGACTTTATCGGATTTTTTCTTCATTGCCATCGCCTTGATACCCTGCGTATTCTTCGTGGTTTTCGGCGTTATGGCGGCGGTGTTTATCAGAAGCTGTCTGCCGTTTGAGCAGCACAGCACAATATCCGTATCCTCAGGCAGATAGATAGCCGCCGCAAGGGGTGATTTATCGCAATAGGCGTTGATAAGCTTCTTGCGGTTCGTTTTCGTCTCATACGCCTGAATATCTACCTTTGCAAGCTTTCCGTCCTCAAATACGAAAATCATATAGCCCTTATACTCGCTGAGTATCGCAACGTAGGCGCTCTCTTCGCCCTCGTCCATATTCAGCTTAGATGGAATATACTCGCCGAGAACGGACGCCTTAGTGTCCTGAAAATCGTCTATTTTCGCTTTATAGACCTGATGAAGCGTGGTGAAAGCAAGGAGCTCGTCCCTGTTGGAGCATTCCACGGTCTCGATGATCTTGTCGCCCTCTTTTACCTTCTGCTCGCCGCTCATACGCAGGTTTGCGGTACGTATCTTCTTAACGTAGCCGCCCTCGGAAATGAACATCGTAACGGGATAATCCGCAATTTCAGGCTCGGTGGAAACGTTTTCGTCCTCGATTTCGTAAAGAATTTCGGAGCGTCTACCCGTGTCGTATTTCTTAATTACCTCTTCAAGCTCGGAGATGATAATTTTCTTAAGCCTCGTGTTGCTTGAAAGGGTTTTTTCAAGGTCGGCGATATCGTTTTCAAGGTTTTCGATATCCTTAATGCGCTTGAGTATATACTCTCTGTTTAAATGGCGCAGCTTTATCTCGGCAACGTACTCCGCCTGTACCTCGTCTATACCGAAACCGATCATAAGGTTTGGAACAACGTCAGATTCGCTTTCTGTCTGGCGGATGATCTTGATAGCCTTGTCTATATCAAGCAATATCTTTGAAAGACCTTTTAATAGATGAAGCTGTTTTCTCTTTTTACCAAGGCTGTAGTTTATCCTTCTCGTAACGCAATTTAAGCGGAATTTCACCCACTCGTTAAGAATCTCACGCACTCCGCGCACCTTGGGCGTGCCGTCTATCAACACGTTGAAGTTACAGGGGAACGCGTCTTCCAGCGGTGTCATCTTAAATAGCCTGCTCATCAGCTTATCGGGATCAACACCGCGCTTTAGATCAATGGTGATTTTGAGACCCTTCAAGTCTGTTTCGTCGCGGATATCGGAAATTTCCTTGATTTTATTCGCCTTAACAAGCTCGATAATTTTATCGATTATCGCTTCTGATGTTGCAGTAGGAGGGATCTGCGTTATATCAATACAGTTATAAGCTTTATCATAAGTATATTTTGAGCGCACTTTAACAGAGCCTCTGCCTGTTTCGTATATCCTTTCAAGCTCGGCTTTATCGTAAATAATGTAGCCGCCGCCTACAAAATCGGGGGCGATTAAGGTATCGGAAATAACGTGTTCGGGATTTTTAATGAGGGTGATCGTAGTTTCGCAAAGCTCCCTGATATTAAAGGAAGCGATGGATGAAGCCATACTAACGGCGATACCCGTTGTAACGTTACACAAAATCGACGGAAACGTTACAGGCAAAAGGCGCGGCTCTTTCATCGTGTTATCGTAGTTATCAACGAATTCAACGGTGTCCTTATCGATATCGTCAAAAAGCTCCTTGCATATGGGCGCGAGCTTCGCTTCCGTATAACGGGAAGCGGCGTACATCATATTCTTTGAATACGCCTTACCGAAGTTACCCTTTGATTCAACGAAGGGATAAAGCAGAGTTTCATTGCCCCTTGAAAGGCGCACCATGGTTTCGTAAATGGAAGCGTCACCGTGTGGGTTGAGCTGCATAGTTCTTCCTACAATATTGGCGCTCTTTATTGTGCCGCCCTTTAAAAGCCCCATATTATACATTGTGTATAATAATTTTCTATGAGAAGGCTTAAGGCCGTCTATATCGGGAATAGCGCGGGAGAGGATAACGCTCATAGCGTAGGGCATAAAGTTTTTCGTTATGGTGTCTGTAATGACCTCCTGCTTGACCGTTCCGGCGTCCTCAATATGAACGTTATCATTAAGGGGCTTCTCGTTTTCAGCCGTATTCTTTTTTCTTTTAGCCATACGATAACCTCCTTAGCTTACGTCCGCAGCATCGATATAAAGATGCCCGAAATCAGTGATATACTGTTTTCTGCCCTCAAGATCGTCACCAACCAGCAGATCAAACATCTGCGCCGTTCTTTCCACGTCATCGGGCGTGACCTGAATAAGCCTTCTCGTGGCGGGATTCATCGTTGTGAGCGCCATCATTTCCGCCTCGTTTTCACCGAGACCTTTTGAGCGCTGAACTGTGTATTTTTGGTCGCCGATCTCCTTCCTGATCTTGTCCATTTCCATTTCGTTATAGGCAAAATAGGTCTGGTCCTTGCAGGTGACCTCATAGAGCGGTGATTCATCGATGAACACCTTGCCCTGCTCGATAAGCTGGGGCATAAGACGGTAGATCATCGTGAGCACCATCGTTCTGATATGGAAGCCGTCCACGTCCGCATCGGTACAGATAAGCACCTTGCTCCAGCGGAGGTTGTCCATATCAAATTCGGATATGCCCTTTGCCGCCTTTGAGCGCACCTCAACGCCGCAACCGAGCACCTTGATAAGATCTGTGATGACTTCGCTCTTGAAAATCTTATCGTATTCGCTTTTCAGACAGTTGAGAATTTTTCCTCGAATCGGCATAATAGCCTGGAAATTCGCATCCCTCGCCTGCTTACAGGCGCCGAGCGCCGAGTCACCCTCAACGATGAAAATCTCTCTTTCATTAACGTCCTTCGAGCGGCAGTCCACGAATTTTTGAATACGGTTCGTCATATCGATTTTGGACTGGAGGGCGTTTTTCAGGGTCTTTCTCGTGTTTTCAGCCTTGATACGGCTTCTCAAGTTGATAAGAACCTGATCAGCGATCTTTTCAGCTTCCAGCTTGTTTTCGATAAAATAAACCTCAAGCTGTTTGCGGAAGAAGTCCGTCATCGCGTCCTGAATAAATTTATTCGTTATCGCCTTCTTCGTCTGGTTTTCATAAGAGGTTTGAGTGGAAAAGGACGAAACAACGAAAATGAGAATATCCTCCACATCCTGTACGTTAATCTGCGAATCTGTTTTCGTGTATTTATTATTCGCTTTAAGATATGCGTTGATTTGATTTACAAAAGCGCTTCGAAACGCCTTTTCGGGCGCGCCGCCGTGCTCCAGAAAGCTGGAGTTGTGATAATATTCTTTAAGCTGTGTTTTCTGCGAGAAGCAAAGCGCCGCCTTGATTTTCAGCTTGTAATCGCTGAGGTCCTCTCTGTCTCTGCCCTTGCGCTCACATTCCCAATATTGCGGAGTTGTAAAGGCTTCCTCGCCCGCAAGCTCCTTAACGTAGTCCTTGATACCGTCATTATAGCAATACTCAGTGGTTTCAAAGCGAGAGCCAACCTGATTTTTAAAAACGAAAGTAACGCCATCGTTAACGATAGCCTGTTTTTTTATGGTACTGTGGAAGAAATCAACGGGCACGTTTATATCCGTAAACACCTCAAGATCGGGCTTCCACCTGATGCGCGAGCCCGTATCCTTTTTGTTGTATTCCTCTTTTTGAAGCCCGCCGATGTTTTCGCCCTTTTCAAAATGAAGCTTATAGCAATAACCGTTGGCGTGGATCTCCGCGTCCATATACTCGGAAGCGTATTGGGTGGCGCAGAGGCCGAGACCGTTTAAGCCCAGCGAAAACTCGTAACTGCTCTCGCCGTTGTCATACTTACCGCCCGCGTACATTTCGCAAAAAAGAAGCTTCCAGTTATACTCGTTTTCAGCCTTGTTGAAATCAACGGGAATACCCGCGCCAAAGTCCTGCACCTCAACGGAGCCGTCCTCAAAGCGGGTAACGATGATCTTATTTCCTCTGCCCTCTCGCGCCTCGTCGATAGAGTTGGACATGATCTCAAATATGGAGTGCTGACAGCCTTCTATGCCGTCTGAGCCAAAAATAACGGCAGGTCTTTTTCTGACGCGGTCCGCGCCTTTTAAGGACTTGATACTGTCGTTTCCGTAATCGTTTTTCTTAGCCATTTTTATCTCCCGGAAAGTGTTGATATAAATTAATATTATACAATATATTGTATTTTTGTCAAGATTTTGTAATTATTATTACAATATAAAGAAATGACTTTATTCGTCAAATAATTCAATAAAAATGAAAATGCAAACGGCGGGGAAATCCCCGCCGCATTAAATCTATTTTATGATTGATTTCCCCGCATTGTATGAGCTGATAGTCTTGCCGTTTTTGTCTGCGCAACGAACGGTGTAGATATATTTCGTACCCTTCTTTGCTGAGGTATCAATGTAGCTCGTACCGCTTACAGTTTTTATCGCCTTGTAGCTTCCATTGACAGTCTTGCGATATACTATGTATTTTGAAGCGCCTTTTACCGCGCTCCAAGTTATCTTAACACCGTTTGAAGCTTTGGCTACTTTAACAGTAGGAGCGGAGATAAACATTATGCTCTTTCCTGTGGAATCGTAACTGCTTATGTAGTTGCCGTTCTTATCTATACAACGAACGGTAAAAGTGTATTTCGTGTTATTCTTTGCCTTAGTCCAAGTGAAGCTTGTTTTATCCGTATCTCCCGCCTTAGTCCACTTTCCGTTAGCAGTTTTATAGAACACGCGGTACTTAGCGGCGCCGGCTACCTTACCCCAAGAAATCTTAACACCCGCTACAACATTAGATACAGAAGAAAGCTTTGGCGTTGCCAATGACGAAGCACAAGTAATACTCTTTCCGGTGCTGTCATAGGCGCTTGTGTAAGCCTTGCCGTCATCGCTGATACAACGAACCGTAAAGGTGTATTTCGTTCCTTTCTTGGCGCCCTTCCATGTATAGCTTGTGGAGGTGGTATCTGTCAGCTTCTGCCAGCTTCCGTTACCTGTTTTATAGAATACTCTGTATTTCGCCGCTCCTGTTACCTTGCCCCAATTGATCTGAACACCCGTTGTAGTATTTGCAACGGATGAAAGCTTCGGCGCGGCAATATAAGTTGAACTCTTTCCCTGACTATCATAGCCACTGGTAAAGGACTTACCGTCATTCGAAATGCATCTTACAGTGAAGCTGTATTTCGTTCCGCTCTTTGCTCCAGTCCAAGTGTAGCTTGTGGAGGTAGTATCTGCAATCTTGGTCCAACCATCTTTTCCGGTTTTGTAATATACACGGTATTTTGTTGCTCCTGAAACCTTGCCCCAAGATATCTTAACACCCGCTACAACGTTAGATACAGATGAAATTTTGGGCGTACGCACATAATTATTATGTATCGTAATACCATTTTTTAACAAGGTGCTATTACCATCGTAATCAATTGCGATTTTAAACCATTGTTCTGCAGAGCCGGGATAATAAATATTTTTTAAACTTTCGCAGCCTTCAAATGCATACGCTTCTATAACTTTTAAACTGGTCGGTATTATTATGTCCTTTAAGCTTTTGCACTCGAGAAACGCGCTTTTTCTTATTGCTGTTGTTCCGTCAGGAAGTTCAATGCTTGCCAACTTATAACATCCATAGAATGCACATTTTTTTATTTCCATTGATTTTACAGTAGCAGGCATATTGATTTCTTTAAGGGAAGTGCAGAATTCAAAGGCAGATTCTCCGATTTCTTCAATACTGCTTGGTATGGTTACACTCTCTAAAGCAGTATTGTATGCGAAAGAATAGTATTCAAGTTTTTTTACTCCGTTTGGTATGGAATAGGATTTATCCGCTTTTTTCGAGGGATATTGAAGAAGAATTGTTTTATTTTTGTTAAACAGTACGCCATTCTGTGAAGAATAGTTCTTATTGTTTGAGTCAACAGTTATACTCGGTAAACTTATACAGTAACTAAATGCTCCTTTACCTATGCTTGTTACACTACTGGGTATGGTAACTTTTTTTAATGCATAGCAACAATTAAATGCCAAGCTACCTATGTTTTTAACACTGTTTGGTATCGTTATACTTGCCAAACTTTCACAACTTTCAAATGCACCGTCGCCTATGCTTGTTACACTATTAGGTATAGTAATATTGGTTAAATTTGAGCAATAAGCAAATGCAGATTCTCCTATACTCGTCACGCTGTTAGGTATAGTTACGCTTGTTAAGCTTGAGCAATCAGCAAATACCGCGGTACCTATACTTTTAATTCCATTAGGTATAGTTACACTTGTTAAGCTTTTGCAATCCGCAAACGCATGATCACCTATGCTCGTTACACTTTTTGGTATAGTTATATTCTTTAAATTACCACAATATAAAAATGCTTCTTTACCTATACTTTTTAATTTATCAGGCATAGTAACATCTGTTAATTCAGTACAAAAATAAAATGCTTCATAGCCTATGCGCTTTACGGTATTTGGTATAATAATACTTTCTATACTATAACAAGAATAAAATGCATAATCGCCTATGCTTGTTACCGTATAGCCGTCAAGTTCAGACGGAATAGTAATATCAAATCCATAACCGTTATAACCGGTGATCTCAGCCGTACCATCATCAAGAACACGGTATTCAAAATCACCGCTTTTGGCGGCAAAGGCGGTTACGCCTGCAAAGGGCAGAGATGATAAAAGGATCATTACTGCCAGCAACAATGATAATACTCTTTTATTTTTCATAAAAATTCCCCCTTATATTATCTTTATTTTATTATACTTCTACTAAATTCAAAAGTAAATACATATAAAGAAAAAGGTGAAGGAAAATCCTTCACCTTTTGATCACTCGTTAATTTCTGTATCGTTATCGTTTTCCGCCTCGGTTTCGGGGGCTTCGGCATTAACTACCTCTTCCGCTTCCGAAACAACTTCTTGCGCGCTTTCGGCGGTAGCTTCTTCAGCTTTCTCTTCCGGCAATTCGGCGATCGCCTCTGCCTGTTCCTGCGGTTCTTCAACCGGCGGGAGCGCTCCGGTGGTCATCAGGGATTCGAATTCAACACCTGAGATCTTTTCCCTTTCAAGCAGCGTTTCCGCTACGAGCACCAGCTTATCGTTGTGCTCCGTAAGAATGCTTTCGGTCTTTTTATACGCCATACGCATCATCTTTTCGATTTCTTGATCGATCCTTGCGGAGGTGGCCTCGCTGTAATTGTTAACGTGACCGAAATCTCTGCCGAGGAATACCTCGCTGCTCTCATCGCTGTAAACTACGGGACCGATGCTGTCGCTCATACCGTACTTTGCCACCATATCGCGGCAAATCTGCGTGGAGCGCTGAAGATCGTTTGAAGCTCCCGTTGAAATATCATCAAGTGAAATAGCTTCCGCGACACGGCCGCCGAGCATTGAAACAACGAGATCAAGCATCTCGTTTTTGGAGTTGTAATTTTCTTCCTCTTCCCTATACATCGTATAGCCGCCTGCACCGAGCCCTCTCGGTATGATCGAGATCTCCTGAACGGGATTGTGATTTTCAAGATAAAACGCGGCAACGGCGTGACCCGCCTCGTGATAGGCCGTGAGCTTTTTCGCCTTTTCGGTATACTTGTGAGATTTTTTCTCAGTACCCATAAGCACCTTCGTGCCGGCATCCTGAATATCCTGGTAGGTAACGGCGTGTCTATGGTGTCTTGCGGCAAGAAGCGCCGCCTCATTCATAAGGTTTTCGAGATCCGCTCCGGTAAAGCCGCTGGTGTTTTTGGCAACGTCCTTAAGATTAACGTCAGGAGCAAGGGGCTTGTTCTTGGCGTGAACCCTGAGAATATCCTCTCTGCCCTTCATATCGGGTCTGTTAACAGTCACCTGGCGGTCAAATCTGCCGGGTCTGAGAAGCGCGGGATCAAGAACGTCGGGACGGTTGGTAGCCGCCATAATGATAACGCCGCTGTTCGTGCCGAAGCCGTCCATTTCAACAAGCAGCTGATTAAGCGTCTGCTCTCTTTCATCGTTTCCGTTGCCCATACCGGTTCCGCGGTGTCTGCCCACGGCGTCTATTTCATCAATAAACACGATCGCAGGGGCTTTCTTCATCGCCTGAGAGAAAAGGTCTCTTACACGGCTTGCGCCTACGCCGACGTACATTTCAACGAAATCAGAGCCGGAGATCGAAAGGAACGGCACGTCCGCTTCGCCGGCAACCGCCTTGGCGAGAAGCGTTTTACCTGTTCCCGGAGGGCCTACGAGAAGCACGCCCTTGGGGATTCTTGCGCCGAGCTCCGTAAATCTGTGAGGATCTTTAAGAAACTCAACGATCTCCACAAGCTCTTCCTTTTCCTCGTCACAGCCCGCAACGTCCTCAAAGGTCTTAACGTCACCGTTTTCGCCTGCTACTCTTGCGCGAACCTTTCCGAAGCCCAGCGAACGGTTGGCTTCACTGTTCATCGTGCTGGTCATTCTTCTGATCATAAACCAGCTCAAAAGACCTAAGCCAACAAGCACGAGAAGCGTTGGAACGATATTTATAAGCCAGTTTCTGGTATTGGTCGCCTTATAGTTGAATTTGATCTGATTATCGGGATTCGCCTCGTTATACGCGTTAACGCTTCCCCTTATGTCCTCAAGAAAATAGGAAACGCTCTTTACTGAATATTTCTGCGTTTTATCGGGTTCTTTGAAGGTTTTATACTCCATAGCGCCCGTTGAGAGATCGATCTCAAAGGTAGATACCTCATTGTTTTTAAAGAGGTTTACGATATCGCTGTAAACGAGCTCCTCTTCCTTTGCCTGAGCGCCGCTGGTGTTCATGTAATAAATGGCGGAAGCGCCGAGCATGATAAAAACGATCAGACAGATTATAATTGATTTCAGATTGTTGTTGATTTTGTTCATTAAAGCTTATCCTCCGTAGAGACTTTTACGACTAAATAATTCTTTGTGCTTTCGTCTGCTTTTACTCTTTCGTCAACACAATAGCCGTAAACGCCTATAACACCGTTATCATCTTCAATAACGGGAATAATGCTCCTGCTTTCAACAGGAATGCCAAGCTCGTTATAGAGCTTTTTCAAAGATTTGGCGCAGTTGCGGTTTGCGGGGGAAATACGGTCTCCCTCTCGCCTGCTCCGCACGCGGACACTGCCCACTATTTTATCACAGTCGCAGTAAAAATCAAACCTTTTATTTAATAATTCATATTTATTTATAAAATCTTTTTTTGAATATATTTCGCTTTGAAATAAAAAAACGTTATCTTCACTGCCGCCCATATGCGCAACGCGAAGCGTCTGCTTATTTGAAACGGCAAATACGTCTCCGCTCAGCTGAGTTTTTGACGGCGCTTCAAGAAGCTTGATAATTTCTTTCAGCTTATATTCATTCAGCGCAATGCCGTTGAGCGCAAAATACTTTATCAGAATTCTTTTGATGATCGAAACGTGAAGCTCCTTCAGCTTTTGAAGGTCAAGGGCGTTGGAAACGAAAACCTCGTCAAAGGCAATCCGCGCCTGCTGCTCGATATAATCGCTGTCCTCGTTTGCGCTTTCAATAAGGCGGATCATCGAGGCTTCAAGATCGAAATTCAGCTCCTTAAAAAGAGGTACGATCTCGTTTCTGATGCGGTTTCTGCTGTAAGCATTATCGGCATTCGTGGAATCGATTCGGTACGGAATATTGTTTTCATCCAGATATTCCCTTATTTCATCCCCCGAAAGCTCCAGAAGCGGACGTATTATCTTGCCTCTTCTGGCGGGAATTCCGCAAAGCCCTTTAATTGAAGTTCCCCGCGCCAAACGGAAAAGCAACGTTTCGATATTATCGGAAAGATTGTGCGCAGTTGCGATCTTATCGCACGCGATAGTATCAAAAAATTCATATCGCCTGCTTCTGGAATACTCCTCAACGCCCATACCCGCCGCTTTCGCTTCCGCGGGAGCGTTGATATGAAGCGTGTGGCACTCAATACCGTTTTCCTTGCAAAGATTTTCAACGAATTCGCAGTCCGCCGCGCTCTCCGCTCCTCTGATACCGTGCTCAATGTGAGCCGCTTTAAGCGTGAGATCATATTCCTCTCTGATACCGATAAGAAAGTGGGCCAGTAATACGGAATCCGCGCCGCCCGAAAGAGCAATAAGCACAGTATCGCCCTCAGATAGAAGGCCGTATTTGTTGATGGTTTTAATAATCCTGCTTCTCATACTTCGTTTCGATGCTTCTGAATCTGGTGAATTCCTTATCAAACGTCATCTTTACCGAGCCCACCGCGCCGTGGCGGTTTTTCGCCACGATAAGCTCCGTTGCGTTGGGATCCTCGTTCTCCTGATCCTCACCGTCAGCGCCCTCAGAGCTGTAGTAATCCGGGCGGTAAAGGAACAAAACTATGTCCGCGTCCTGCTCGATAGAACCGGATTCTCTCAAATCGGAAAGCTGGGGCTTGTGGCTTTTTCCTCTGCCGTCTGTGGCACGGGAAAGCTGAGCGCAGCATACAACCGGGATATCAAGATCCTTCGCCATCATCTTAAGGGTTTTGGTGATTTCAGAAACCTCCTGAACGCGGTTTTCCTTGCGCACGGCAGACTGAATAAGGCCAAGGTAATCGATGAAAATGATATCAACGTTTTTCATTCGCTTCGTTATTGATTTGATCTCGGGAACGGTGATCGCCGCCGTATCGTCAAGCCAGAGCTCAACGCTTTCAAGCTTACCCGCGGCATTTCCGAGCCTTGTCCATTCGTCTCCCGTCAGCTCGCCGGTTCTGAGCTTGTTGCTCGGTACGCCGGAATTAGCCGCCAAAATTCTCTCCGCAAGCTGCTCCTTCGTCATCTCAAGGCTGAAAAACAGGCATTTTTTTCCTGCATTTACAACGTTTTGAGCAAGATTGAGCGCAAAGGAGGTTTTACCCATACCGGGGCGCGCGCCGATAAGAATGAAGTCCGATTTATTAAGACCGGCTATGTATTTATCAAGCATCCCAAAGCCCGTAGGGATCGCCTTATACTGATCCCTGTCCTCGCCGGTTATTTTGCCGAGGCGGTCGTAAACGTCATTAATAATAACGTCCGAAAGCTTCTTAGGCCCGTTTACATCCTTTCCCTTGCGGATATCATATATCTGCTGTTCGGCATAATCAAGAAGTCGGCTTGCCTCCTCCGTGCCTTCACTTGCCTTCTCGATAATATCCTGAGAAGTGGTGATCAGCGTGCGGATAAGATATTGCTCGGCAACTATATTTGCATAGGTTTCAATGTTGGCGGCGGAAGGCACGCTGTCCTTAAGGGTAAGCAGGTATTCCCTGCCGCCCGCAAGATCGTACTGTCCGTCCTTAACCAGAGCATCGGCAATAACGACGGGGTCGATTTTCGCCTTAGAACCCGTAAACATCGCAACCATTGAGCCGTAAACGATCCGATGCTGAGGAAGATAAAAATACTCTGCCTTTAAAATAGGCAATATTTTCTCTAAGCTTTCGGGATCATTAAGAACGGCGCCAAGCACCGCCTGCTCCGCCTCAAGGCTATATGGCAATGATATTGAATTTGTGCTGTTAAAATCAGGCATTGTTATCTGTCCTTAATTCAAAATTGGGTTTTGATCGCGTTGTAACGCAAACCCCATCAGGCCTCTGAAACCTGAACGTATACTCTTGCGGTTATTCCCTGATAAACCTTGATCTGAGCCTCGGCAGTGCCGAACTGCTTGATATCGTCCATAACGATCTTGCGCTTGTCGATTTCAATGCCAAGCTCCTCTTTGATCTTCGCGGCAACGTCCTTCGCGTTGACAGAGCCAAAAAGTCTGCCGTTAGCGCCTGCCTTTGCGGTCAGCTTAAAGGTCTTGCCCTCCAGCTTCGCCGCGTCTGCCTCAGCAGCCTTGATCTCCTCCGCCTTGTGGTATTTCTTGGCGTTTTCCTTGTTTTTGAAATCGTTCATCGCCGTGGCGTTTGCCTCAACGGCAAGGCCCTTCGGGAAAAGATAGTTTCTCGCGTATCCGTCGGACGCGTTGACAAGCTCTCCCTTTTTCCCGAGATTTTTAACGTCCTGCTTTAAAATGACTTTCATTATGTTCTCCTCCTATATCTCCATTAAGACAGGCAGTATCATGGGACTGCGCTTCGTTTTTTCATACATAAGACGTGAAATCTCTTCACGAAGTCTGCTTTTTACCGAATTCCAGTCGTGATATCTGCTGTCATATGTTTCCTCTATTACTCTGCACGCCAGTTCGCGCGCCATATTCATAAGATCCTCGTTTTCCCTGACATATACGAAGCCTCTGCTCACTATATCGGGTCCGCTTTCCAGTTCGCCCGTGTAGGTATTGATCGTTGCGACGATTACGATCAGACCGTCCTGTGAAAGCCGCTTACGGTCGTTAAGAACGATATCGCCAACATCGCCGACGCCGATACCGTCAACGTAGACCTCTCCGGCGGGAACGTAATCAATATTTTTAATGCCGTCCTCTGAAATTTCAATATGATCCCCTATGGAGGCAACGTAAATATTTTTATTCGTATATCCCATAGACTGAGCAAGGAGCGCGTGCTTTTGAAGATGCTTCTGCTCACCGTGAACCGGTAAAAAGAATTTGGGCTTAACGATGCCCATCATCAGCTTAAGCTCCTCCTGACAGGCGTGACCCGAAACGTGAACCTCATACATTTTTTCGTAGATAACTTCTATCCCGCGCTTCATCAGTTCGTTTACCACGTTGCCGACCATTTTTTCGTTGCCGGGTATCGGGGTTGCGGAGATGATAACGTAGTCATTGGGAGAAGCTGACACCTTTCGATGCTCGCCGAGGGCTATTTTCGTCAGCGCGCTCATAGGCTCGCCCTGTGAACCGGTGGTGATTATAACAAGCTTTTCGTCCTCGTAATTCTTTATATTATCAATGTTGATGAGGATATTTTTCGGCACGTTGAGATAGCCTAATTCCTCGCCCACCTGAACGAGATTTTCAAGGCTTCTGCCAACCACCGCGACCTTGCGCTTTAACTGCATTGCTACGTCGATTATCTGCTGAACGCGGTGGATATTTGAAGCGAAGGTGGCAACCACTATTCTTCTTCTGCCCGCCTTTCTGAACAGGTTTACGAAGGATTCGCCAACGGTTTTTTCGCTCATAGTGTAGCCTGGGCGCTCCGCGTTCGTGGAATCCTGAAACAGTGCCAAAACGCCCTTTTTGCCGTATTCGGCAAAGCGGGTAAGGTCTATCATATCGCCGTCCACGGGAGTGGTGTCTATCTTGAAATCTCCCGTATGGATAAGGATACCTGCCGGGCAGCGGATCGCAAGACCGACCGCGTCGGGAATAGAGTGGTTAACATGGATAAGCTCGATATTGAAAGACCCGAGAGTGATATTATCGTGGGGCTTTATCTCAACGAGCTTCGTACTCTGCAAAAGCTTGTGTTCTTCAAGCTTGCCTTTTATCAGCCCTATCGTAAGCTTGGTGGCATAGATAGGAATGTTTACCTTTTTCAAAAGATAAGGTATTGCGCCTATGTGATCCTCATGTCCGTGGGTAACAATAAGGCCTCTGATCTTGTCTGCGTTCTTTTCGATATATGTGAAATCAGGTATCACAAGATCAACGCCGGGAAGCTCCTCTCCCGGGAAGGCGATACCGCAATCAAGAATAAACATATCGTCCTTATACTCATAGACGGTCATATTCTTGCCGATCTCGTTCATTCCGCCCAAAAAGGCAACACGAACAGACTCCTTTTCCGGTATCGGCAGAAGCACAGACTTTCTGTTTACCTTGCGATAAGTGTAGTAGCGCTTTGAGGAATTCCGTTTTCCACGAGCGTTCTTATCGCTTGGAATATTCTGTTTTGCCATTCAATTTTCTCCTTTATATTTAAAATTTTTCCGTTCTTCAAAATTAGATATATAATATATTATATTATCACGATTGTCAAGTCGGCGATACGGTGCAAATATTTTCACGCTATACGACTTTCTATATATTGATTATTACCATTTTTAATGCTAAAATATTCCTCAGGTGAAAATAATATGAAGAATGTAGAGATTTATACGGACGGAGCCTGCAGCGGAAACCCGGGTATGGGCGGCTGGGGCGCGATCCTCGTTTATAACGGCATAGAAAAAGAAATCTGCGGCGGAGATGAACAGACCACCAACAACAGAATGGAGCTTACCGCCGTTATTGAAGCGCTGAAGGCGCTAAAGGAGCCCTGCAACGTAACCGTTACAACTGATTCAAAATACGTTTGCGACGCGATAAATCAGGAGTGGGTATATAACTGGAAGCGAAACGGCTGGCGAAAGCCTGATAAAAAGCCCGCCCTCAACGTTGATCTCTGGGAAGAGCTGCTCGCTCTCCTTGAAAGGCACATCGTTAAATTTTTTTGGATCAAGGGTCACAACGGCAATCCGTATAACGAGCGGTGCGACAAGCTGGCGGTAAACGAATATCTTAAACTGAAGTAAAAGGCTTCTCCTCCGAGGAGAAGCCTAAATTCATTCGTCAGCCCAACTGACCCGAAACTCTTCACCCTTCACTCTTCACTTTCCACTGCGGCCGCAGGGCGCATTATTCTTCATATTGACTTTTCAGTCCGCTGGAAATGATATACTTCGTATCATACTTTATGCCGTAGCTGTCAAGAAGCGGAAGTATCTCATCATCGAGGAACATTATATCGGCGCTCTCATCCTGAACAGTTAAAAAAGTACCTTTATCAAGATATTTGATCTCTTTTTCAAGACCGTTTAAGCCGTCGACTTCCTCTCCCTCAAAGAAAATATAAGTGCCTTTTACGGTTATAACGTTCTTAAATCTGTCTTCAAAATTTAACGTAACGTCATTTTCCGCGGTGGGAGCGGTGGTTTTATTTTCCACAGGGTCTTTTGTTCTGCTTAAATAAAATGCGCAAACAACCGCAACGATAACAACGGCAAGCATAAGGAAATACGGCCATTTTTTCTTCTTTTTCACCCTTTTGAAGCGGTGGCGCTCAAGTGTAGCAACGCCGTCCTCATTATGAGTATACTCCACGTCCACCTTAACGGCAGTATCGACATATGAAGCGTCAGTCACCTTGTGTACAACGAGGGGGCTGTCAAGCTTTTCTTCTTCAAATTCTGCAGACATAGCGATTTTCCTTTAAAAATAAATCAAATTTAAATAATTGTAGCATATAAAATAAAAATTTTCAATATTGATTGAATATAAGTTGCCAAGTTGTTTTCAAGATGTTATAATTATAGCATTAATGCGGAAATTCAAACACTGAGGGAGTGAGCATCATTAAAATTTTAGCTTTTGACATTGGCGGAACGAACATAAAATATGCGCTGTGCAACGAGAAATTTCAGCTCAGCGAAAAGCATTCCGTTCCCACCGAGGCGGCAAAGGGCGGCCAGTATATAATCAATAAGGTCATCGAAATCATTGAGCAATACGATGATATAGACAGGGTTGCCATCAGCACCGCCGGGCAGGTGGATTCCGTTAACGGCATAGTGGTTTACTCTACGGACAACATCCCCTACTACACAGGAATGATGGTTAAGAAAATAATTGAAAATAAAACGGGGATACTCACCTACGTTGAGAATGACGTTAACGCCGCCGCCACGGGCGAAGCAAAATTCGGCGCGGCAAAGGGCGCTTCCGATTTCATATGCCTCACCTTCGGCACGGGCATCGGCGGAGCGATTTATATCAACGATACGCTTTACAAGGGCTCAAGGGCTTCTGCCGGAGAATTCGGGCACATCATCACCCACGCGGGCGGCAAGGCGTGCACCTGCGGCGGAGAGGGCTGCTTTGAGCAGTACGCTTCAGCGAACGCGCTGATATCAAAGGTTGAAAGCATCGTTGGCAAAAGGCTTAACGGCTTTGAGATATTCAGCGAGGAGAATTTCAGCAATCCCGAAATACGCCACGCGATTGATAGTTGGATAGACGAAATTATAATCGGGCTTAAGAACCTTATTTACACCTTTAATCCGCCGCTCATAGTTCTCGGCGGCGGCATAATGAATGAAAAATACATTATTGAGCTGATAGACAGAAAAATATATAAACAGCTCATGGATAATTACAGAAACGTAAATATCGTCAACACCGAGCTCGGCAATGATGCGGGCCTCCTCGGCGTAGCATATGAGGTTTCAAAGCTGTAAAATAAAACCGGCAGGGCATTTGAGCCTTGCCGGTAGTTTTTTGTAATACTAATTTATGGCTTAAAACATAAAGATAAACGAGCCGTATATACACAACAGAATTGTTATTATAATTCCGGCTATAATATTCTTTTTGTACTTATATCCCTTTGATTTTAAAACGAAGCCAAAGACCGTTGAAGCAATGGGAATCGGCGTTAACAAAAAGAATATCCACATATTTTCAATGAACAAACCATTTGTACCCGATACCATTCCTACTAAAGGCATCGCTACAAATATTGATAATAACGAAGCTACGAATAATATAATTGAGATAACTCTCCATTTATCGGGTATTGTTTCAATCGTTTTTGACGGATTTTTATACATAAAAGAATAAAAAGCTGAATTCTCTTTTAAATTGCTCTTCCGCACGATAAACGATTGACCACCAAATTGAAAGAAAAGCCATCTATCAAGCTGCTGTATTCGCTCAATATCCGAAAAATAGCACTTAGAACTGCGAACTTTTTCATTACTGCGATAGATATTAATTAAAATATGATCTTCGAAAACTTTATATTCGTAAGTGGATTCACAAACTTTTTTAACGCTATTTTTCCACGCTTTATTATATGCAAAAATTCCTTTAATATGGAAAACAACACAAAAAAATAACATACTGAAAGTAATTCCAATTATAATATCCGACACAGGTGAAACGATGAGAGAAATAATTGCAAGTACAAATATTAAACCAAATATTATAGGTCTTTTATAAATTGCAATTCTTTGTGAACGGTGTATTTGATTCAGTTCAGCTTCTGAAAAATTAAATTTATAGTATTCATTCGGCTTATTTTCCTCAGATTGGATTTTGTTTTCAAAGCCTAAAATCTCGTCAACTGAAACGCCGAACACTTCTTTAAGCCTCATTAAATTATCAATCGTAGGCGCGGTCTGATCCTTTTCCCAAAGGCTGATCGTTTGCCTGCTCACAAGTAATTTTTGCCCAAGCTCTTCTTGCGACATGCCTAAGTTTTTTCTGTATTTCTGAATATTTTCGCCAAGCGACATCAAGCTCGCCTCCTTTTACTTGTTCTTATTGTAGCAAATATTTGAAAAATGATAAAGCACATATCTCTTGATTTTGTCAAGCGGCACTTGCTAAAGCCTTTTTAGCTGAATTTTTGATAAAAAACAATGATTGCCAAACAAGTAAACCACCCGTTAAACGGGTGGTTTGATTATTTAAGGATTACCGTAATGATCGAATTCTCGTCGGAGACGAAGGAGTTTTTGAACTGGCCGTTATAAATCTCGTTCAATTCCTCGTTTTGGCTTGAGCGGATGATTTTCATTTCGCTGAAATCGCCGTTCAATTTGATTTCCGTCCGCTCTTTTTCGTTGACAATTACCAGCACCGTTTCGCCGCTCGGCGTTTCAAAGCCGAAGGCGTTCAGCGCGTTGTTATCGCTCGTTGCGTAACAGCCGATATCAAGCGCCTTTGAGCCAACGGGGATATATTTTGAATAATGGGCAAAGCCCCAGTAGCGCTTGGCAATATACCAATCGGAGAAATCGGGATTGGAGGTTATCGTAGCATCTGAATAATCAAAGCCGTCCTCGTGTATGGCAAAACCGTTTACCGCTACCCACGACGTCCAGCTCTCAGCGCCGGCGTAGATAATATCCTGCCCGATAACTCTTGCCGTTATCAGCGCGCCCTTGAAATTTTTCGTATGGCTTTTATTCGGAAGCTCACACCATTCGCTCATATCAAAGCGAAGCTGTGGATACTTTTCAATAAAATCCTTCTTAAATTCGCAGCGAACTTCAGGGCTGTCATCGTGATGATAGGAATGATAGGCAAAAATATCCAGCACCTGCATGATCGTTTCATCGGCGAGCATCGCTTCAAGATATTCCTTGGTATTTTCCGTCATACTGCCGCTTTCTGGGCCGTAGAGCTTAACGGGCATATTTCTTTTGATTATTTCCTCGGCAAAGAGATGATAAATCTCTATCATCTCCTCCGTCTCATAGTGGCAACCCTCCTGCCAGACGTAGGAGCCTCCCCATTTCCATTGAGGCTCGTTTATGGGGCTGATGTATTTTACCGGGAAGCCCTCGTCAAGAAAATGCTGAGTTACCGTTAAAAAATAATCAACGAACTTTTTATAATTTGATTTTGGGATATTACAGGTGTGCATCAGCAGACTACCCGATGCCTGCCCCGTTGAGGTCTGGGAATAATGGGGCGAATTGGCAAAGAGGATAAGGGTATCCACGTTGCCCGTTTCAAGGCAGAGCCTCATCATATTAACGGCGTTCTTATCCCTTGAAAAATCCCAGCTTGTTTCCTCGGTCTCGCGGTCATAAAGCATAAAGCTTTCGGTTCTGCGCCAAGGGTCTTTGACACGGTAGTTATTTTCATCAGTGCCGCCGCCCACGTTGTAGCGGTAGATATTCAGATGAAGTCCGTTGTCGCCGTAAAGCAGTTCAGCAATCTCCTTCGCCGTTTTTTCGTCAGCGCAATACTGGCTCCACCAGCAGGCGGACGTTCCCCATCCCTTTAAGGTTTGCAATTTCTTAGCGTTTTTAAGATCAATAATCATACGGTTTTTACCTTTTTTAAATGTTTTTTTAACTCTTTAACGGAAAGATTTCCGTTTTTGCGCAATTCTTTTTTGTAGCGTTCCATATTCACGTCGCTATGCTCGGTTTCCTTGCTCCATAGGTGGATCGTCCAAGCGTCATTTCCGAAATAAGCGCAAATCAAAACACCGATTACAGCCATTTTGATTTTTGAAAGAATATCGTTATCGTAAACAGCGGTGAGAAAATACCTAAACAGAAAATACATCGCAATATTTTCATAGGCTTCGCTATTGATTGTTTCGGGCGTTTCGCGGTGATTTTTCACCTTATCCTCCCACGCGGGATTGATAAGCTCAGGATTCACGAAAACCTCGAAAAAGGGCGTTGCGCCCTTTCCCTCTTTATATTTACCGATCTCTTTTTGAAGAGAAACGCCGAAATCAAGAAGCGCTTCAAGACGTTCTGTTATCGGTACTTCCCTATTCTGAACGATTTCGTAAGCCTCTTTTCTTGCGGTGAGAAGCTTGAAATATAACTCTGCGTTGATATCGTTCAGCGCAGGCGGAAGCGAATTCATTTTGCTTTCAAAGGCGAAGGGCTCTTTCAAATTCCACATTATATCGCTTGCCACGGGGCAGGAAAAGGATATCCCCAGCTCCCGCGTTCCGCCGAAATCGTTTATAAATCTTGGGAAGGTTCGGCAGGTGTAGGGCGTGTGCTCGCCGCCTATGGCAATATGCATATCGCAGAGGTTTTCATCGTTTAAAAAAGGGCATCTTTTCCGCTGAGCCAAGCGGAAAATCACGTTTCCGAACTCATCCTTATCAAGCACGGAATCTATGCGCTCCCTGATATCTCCGCTGAGGGTTTTATAATATGCAAGGGATTCCGCGTCCGCATCTACCTCCCAGCCCTGGCAGCAGGAATCGGGGCAAGCGCCCGCTATGCACTTAAAATCTTTATAAAATGTTGGTGTTATAAGCTTCATAAATATTACTTTCAGTATATCTTACATATTTTGGTAAACGTAAACAAGCTCGCCGTTTTTATAATAAGTTCTCGCAACTCTCGGGGCTATCCTGCAGGGCAGCTCATAATTAAAGGAATAAGCCGCGTTGGCAACCTCCTCCATAGTAAGCACGGCGTCGCCGTCTCTGCCAACGAGGGTTACGGGCGTTTCTACCTGAACGCCGTCTATTTCCGTAACGTCAACCATAAACTGATCCATACAAACTCTGCCCACAATCGGCGCGTATTTGCCGTTTATTATAATCTTTCCTATATTTGAAAGGCAGCGCGGGTATCCGTCCGCATAGCCAACGGGGATCGTGGCGATCCTTCTCGGCTCAGCCGTTTTATAAGTTCCGCCGTAGGAGATCTCCCTGCCCGCGTCAAGGGTCTTAACGTGGGAAACGTGGGTAAGCCAGCTCATCGCAGGCTTGATATCAAGAAGCGATTTATCGACTTCCTCTGAAGGGTAAAGTCCGTAAAGCACGATGCCCATACGGCACATATCGAAGCACTCGTCAAAATTCATAATTCCCGCAGAATTGCTCATATGCTTGATTGGGATAGTGATCCCTCTGCTCTCCAGCATTGCGATGAAACATTTAAAACGCTCCTTCTGCGCCTCAGCTTTGCTGAGGTCGGCTTCGTCAGCGGTGGCGTAATGAGAGAAAAGCCCTTCTGCCTTGATATTCGGAAGCTCCGTTATTTTTTTACAAATATCCGCGCTTTCCTCGCTTACCTGAAAGCCTATTCTGCTCATTCCGGTATCAACGCAGAAATGAAACGGCACCGTCTTATTCTGCCGAACGGCTTCGTTTGACAGCGCCAAAGCCGCCTCATAGGAAAAGACAGAAATTCGGATATCATTTTCAACGATTTTATCATATATGCTTGGCGAAGCATAACCGAGGATCAGAACCGGGTTTTTGATTTCCGCATTTTTAAGCTCCAGCGCTTCCTCAATGCAGGCAACGCCGAAAAAATCGCATTTGCCGTCCAAAAGCTTAGCGGTCTGCACGGCGCCGTGACCGTAACCGTGCGCCTTAACTACGCACATCAGCTTTACATTCTCGGGGAGCTTTTGCCTTGCCTGAGTAAAATTGTATTCAATTGCGTCTAAATCGATCTTCGCCTGAGTACGAAAATACATACGCTTCAACCTCTGAAAAATTAGTATAGTTTTCGGCAAAATTGCCGACCGATTTTGTTTATTTATCTGCCCTGCATTGCTCTTTAAAATCCGCAACCAGCGCATCCTGAATTCTTTTCAGCATTTCGGGCGCTTTGCCGCCTACTGCCTTGCCGTCCACTGTCTTAACGGGAATGCAAAACGATCCGGTGGAATGAACTACGATCTCGTCTGCGTTCATAAGCTCGTCAAGGGTGTACTCCCTCTCCTCTACCCCGTAGCCAAGGCGTTTCGCAAACTCCAGCAGACGTATTCTTGAAGTGCCGGGAAGCACCTTATCGTCAAGCTGATGCGTTATCACACAGCCGTTTTTGAAAATGGATACGTTTGAATGAGCGCATTCGGTAACGATACCGTCACGCACGAAGATAGCTTCGTGGCAGCCCGCGTTCTTTGCCGCCGTGGCCGCAAGGCAGTTTGGGATAAGATTCAGCGTTTTTATGTTGCAATAGGTAAATCTCTTATCCACGTAGGTGATAACGTCTATAGGCTTGTAGGTGTCCTGAACGGCGCAGGGTGTAAGCGTTATCCAGAGATTTGCCTTGATATTCTCGGCAAAAACGTGTTCTCTCAGTCCCGAACCGCGAGTGACCTGCATATAGACGAACTGATCGCCGCTGTCCACCTTTAAAACCAGCTCCCGCAAAAGCTTTGCCAAATCGTTTCGCTTGATCGGCATATTTACGCCGAGAAGCTTGGCGCTATTGAAAAAGCGGTTAAGGTGGGCGTCGAGATCAAAAATTATGTGATTGTGGGCGTAGGTGGCGTCATAAATACCGTCGCCAAACCAGCAGACACGGTCCAGCATAGGTATCTGCATTTCCTCAATAAGCCCGTATTTTCCGTTGTAATATCCCAAATTCTCCACTAATGATTCACCTGAATATGTAAAGGCATTGGCCCAAATTTTCAAACTTATAATATTTTAATACATTTATATGTAAATGTAAATCACTAAATCGCTTTTTTCGCCATTTTATAATAAAACCACCCTTATGAGAAGAAAAACAGGAAGGCGTTTTGCCTTCCTGTTTCTTAACTTTCCTAACGCGTTATTGATATACCTTTGG
>JAFLRY010000015.1:0-31789 GCA_022511205.1 Eubacterium sp.
ACCCCCGACCTTTTGGTTCGTAGCCAAACACTCTATCCAACTGAGCTACCGGCGCAAATTGTATATGCATACTCGATGCTCAAATAATATAACACATTGATTTTAAAAATGCAAGAGTTTTTTAAGCTGCAATTCATTATTTCTTTTGGCTTTGTAAAATTTCATCAAGAATGTCCGCTGCCTTATGTATTATGTGCGGGCATGGGCGCTTTTTATAATATCCCACTGTTCTTTTTTCGGGAATGGGATCAAACACCGGTTCTTCAATACCGAGCAGTTCGTGGCAGACTATAGAGCCGTTTTCACAGCGGAATTTTTTCGCCGCATTTTGTATAAGCGCGTAAACATAAGCCCTGCCCTTGTCGCCATAGAGGGCGGAGAGTACGAACGCAATTCCTGAAACCGCTCCGCATATCTCCCTCATTCTGCCCACACCGCCGCCAAAGCCGATCGTAAGCCGGGCAACGGTATCTTTCTCCATATTCATTTCATCGCAGAATGCTAAAGCGACAGACTGAGAACAGTTGTAACCATTCCTGAAATAATTTTCCGCCAGCTTACCCTTAGTCGGCGACAAGTCCATTATCTCCTGATCCTTCGTTGTTTTCTCCTTCATTTTCGGGAGCGTTTTCTGTTGGCGCTTCGCTTTCGGCGGGGATCGGCTCAAATCTTGCTGTCAGGCTGAGCGCTTTTTGTACGGTTACGGTGTAGTTCGAGCCGGACGCAACCCGTTGACCGGTTGCATTATCATACCAGCCGATAAACTGTGAATCTGCGTTTGCCGTGGCGATCAGGTTTGCCTTTTCGCCTGCTTTATAAGTGCCGTCTCCTGAAACAGAGCCGTTTCCGTCTATGTCAACGGCGATAACGTATTCGGCTACAGGAGGCTGTGTTGCCTCAGTAGTAGTCGCGGTTGTCGGTTCAGTGGTAGTTACGGTAGTGTTCTCCGAAGTAAGCTCAGCCGTAGTGGGTTCGGTAGTGGTTGCGGACGTGGACTCCTGAGTAGTTGAGCTTGCGTCAGCGCCTTCCGTGGTGGAAATTGAGCTTGAGGGTTCATTTTTGGCTTTATTGCCCATAGAAGTAAGGGTAATTACTCCTGTGAGCATCGCAATAAGTAATAAGGAAAGAATAACGATAACGATAATGCTGTTTCTCGTGTTCCTTTTATCAGCTTTTCTATCGGAATCGCTTTCGTCATCGGAATAAACGCCCTCGTCATCGGTAATTTCCTCGCCGTCATCATAGAGCGGAGAGCCGCAATTCTGGCATATATATCTTTCGGGTTCGTTTTCAAAACCGCAGTTTTTACATCTCATAGAGTGGATCCTCCTTTTCTTCGCATTAATTGTAACACACAAGTTTTAAAATAACAATATAAATATATACGCAAGTAATGCAGAATTAATTTTCTGTTAATATATTATTGTTGATTAAGCGGTAAAAATATGTTATTATTTATTTTAAACAAGGCAAAATAAACGGCGTACGGCTTTCGTATGCTTTGCCTAATTTATGATAGGAGTAAAATTTATGAGCGAACAGTTTCCTAACGATGCTTTTGATGCCGATGAAGTGATTAACGGCTTCAAGGAAAAATTCAAATGGCCTAAGGCCGATGAGGTTCAGGCTGTGGTAAAGCCGGATAAGATCGGCCTTCGCCTTATAATTTCGTGCGTTATTACGCTTATCGCAGGCGGCGTGCTTTATTATATGATGCTTCCCGCTTTCAATTTTAAAGATAGCCAAATGTACGTGTTCTTTATCACACTTATCGTTATTTTCTTGGCAGTGTTCTCATACGTATGCGGCGCCAACAGAAAGGTTGAGCGTAAGGAATATGTTAAGAGAAAATCTTTGGTTCCGATCATTATTATCGGCGTTATCATCGTCGTTATGGTTATCGGTTGGATCGTTGGCGCAACGATCTTCCGCGCCCGCGCCTACAGTGAGCTTATGCCTGTAACGGATAGTGGCTTCAGCGAGGATTTCGAGGAAATAAGCTACGACAGCGTTCCCCGTCTTGACCAGTCAAGAGCGGTGACCCTTGCCGACCAGCAGCTCGGTTTGCTTTCCGAGTATAAGAGCCAGTACATCGTTTCAAACACCACTACAATGATCAACTTCAACGGAACGCCCGTCAGGGTGGCTTATCTTGAATACGCTGATGTATTCAAATGGCTCAACAACACCAAGCAGGGTCTGCCTGCATATATGATCATTGACCTCGTGACTCAGCAGGTTACCGTTGTAAACTGCTTTGATAAGTTTGGAGAGGGTATTAAATACAGCCCCACGGAGCTTTTCAACGAGAAAGTTCTGCGACATATCCGCTTCCAGTATCCCACCGCGCTGCTTGGCACGCCCAACTTCGAGATCAACGATGAGTACAGACCCTACTGGATCACTTCCGTTCTTGACAAGAAAATAGGTCTCTTCGGCGGCACGGACGTTAAGGGCGTTATCATTACGGACGCGCTGACGGGCGAAAGCGAATATTACAGCATTGACGACGTGAAAACAAACGCGGAGCTTCAGTGGATAGACGTTGTTTACGGTGACGCGCTTATTATCGAGCAGTACAACTATTTCGGCAAGCTGAAGAACGGTTTCATCAACTCGATCATTTTCCAGAATGACGTTAGCCTCACCTCCTCCGGCTACGGCTACATTGCTATGGACGATGACGTTTGGCTTTACACCGGCGTAACCTCCTCTGAGGGTGACTCTTCTAACTTCGGTTTTATCCTTTGCAACAAGAGAACGAAGGAAACGAGATACTACGAAAAGGGCGGCGCTATGGAGGATGCGGCTCAGCAGTCCGCGAGAGACGCCGTTCAGAACTACGGCTATTACGCCACCTTCCCGATCCTTCTTGATATCGAGGGTCAGCCCACCTACTTTATGAGCCTTTACGGCGGCAGTAATACGGTTAAGGGCTACGCGCTGGTTAACCTTGCGGATAAAACCATCGTAGGCACGGGCCTTGTTGATAACCTTAAGAGCGACGCCAAGGCGCTCAACGCGGCGGTTGAAAACTATATCTCCGCGCTTCAGGATAAGCACATCATCGGCAACGACGTTGATATGAACGATTATTACGTTGACGACGGCAATAACAACAGTGATCCCAAGCCTCCCGCAGTTCAGGACGGCAACAAGATAACGGGAACAGTAACCTCTATTAAGACCTCGGTAAACAACGGCAACACCTATTACTATCTTGAAATAGATAATACCTATTATTATATTTCCGTTGTTGACTGTATGGAAGTGCTTCTCGTAAGCGTTGGCGACACCGTTACGGTAACTGTAAGCGACAGTGCAAGCGGACAGTTCGTTGCGGCGGTTAACGTTTCAAAGTAAAATATCATTACGCTTTAAGAGAGATTCCTCGAAAGAGGGGTCTCTTTTTTGTCTATTTCTATTGACAAGGTCAGACTATTGTGATAGTATAGACTACAGCGATAGTCTAAATAGGAGTGATTGAAATGCAAAAGCTTTTCGACAGTGAGATAAAAGTGATGGAGATAATTTGGGATAGCGAGCCGATCACTGCGAAGCAGGTGAGCCTTGTCGCCGCGGAAACGATAGGCTGGAATAAAAATACCACCTATACTATTTTGAAAAAGCTTGAGGCTAAGGACGCGATAAAAAGAGAGGAGCCGGGCTTCATATGCAGCTCGTTGATATCCCGCGATGAGGTACAAAAGTCGGAGACACAATCGCTTGTGGATAAGCTGTTCGGCGGCTCAAAAAAGGCGCTGTTCTCCGCGCTTTTGGAGGATGAGAAGCTCTCCGAAAGCGATATTAAGGAATTGCGCGATATGATCGATCGGAGGTGAAGCCGTTGCTTTCCGATATTTTTTATTGGGTTTTAAATATGTCGATATCGGCGGCGATAGCGGGTTGCATTGTTTTGCTTTTAGCAAAAATCAAAAGGCTTCCCCGCGGGATCATCTGCGCGCTTATGGTGATCCCGTTTTTGAGAATGTGGCTTCCGTTTGGTATGGGCAGTGAATACAGCCTAATGTCGCTTATATCTAAGGTTACCACAAGGACGGTTTTCATTTACGACGGAAAAATACCGGTTACGATGACAAATTTTACGATGGCGGCGAATTCGTATTTCCCTATTGTATATAAAACAAATATATTAGAAAGCGTGTTTCGGATCGCCGCAATTGTTTGGATCATCATTTCCGCCGCGCTTCTCATCACCATGGTAATTATTTACACCGTAACGAAATCGGAATTAAAGGATGCGCGATTGCTGAGAGAAAATATTTACGTTTCCGATAAAATAACCTCCCCTGCGGTGTACGGCATTTTTCGTGAGAAAATTATTTTGCCGAGGGAATACGATGCTGACGAGCTGAAGTTTATACTAATGCACGAAAACGCGCATATCAGGAGAAAAGACAATCTTTGGCGCATTCTGGCAATCGTAACGGCATGCATTCACTGGTTCAATCCGCTGACGTGGCTTTTTCTGAAAAGCTTTTTAACGAATTCAGAGCTTGCCTGTGACGAGGCAGTGCTTAGAAAATGCCCGGAAAACGAAAAAAAGAATTACGCAACAACGCTGTTGAATTGTACAGAAAGCAAAAATCTGTACGTTTCCGCCTTCGGCGGAGCAAAGCTCAGGGTGCGCATCGAGCGTATAGTATCGTATAAAAAGTTTTCAGCGCTGTCGATAACCGCGATTGCGATACTTGCCGCCGCGGTAGCATACACGCTTTTGACAAACGCAACGTAAAAGGAGGAATGAATATGTCGAAATTTAAAAAGTATTGGCTGTTTGCCGTAATAGGAACGCTGGCAGCCTCATTTTATCCGCTTTATATGGGGTTTCGCGTAATTTGCGATATGATCGCAAAAGGCACGGTGATGGAAGAGAATTATCCGAAATATATTATTCCGTATACGTCGATTTCCGTGGCAGTTATAGTTGCGGTGCTGATCATGCCGCTTCTGATGAAATATGTTAAAAAGCATTCATTCCTTATTGCTTCGGCACTTTCTCTGGTGATGTTTTTCACAGCGGAATTGCTTCTCGAAAGCAAGGTGATAATCACTTCTACCATAGATACCACTCTTGAAAGCTGGCAAATGTTTATGTGCTACGTTCCGCCGGAGGGCTTTATAACGAGAACGTGGACGCCGATAGATATTTTGATCGGTGATTACAGTCCCACGTTTAAAATACATTTTTATATGATATCCGTAATACTGATAATTTCTATCACAAATTGCCTTTACGGCTTCGGGCAGATAATACGGAAAAAAGATCATTCAAGGCGAAAGGCGCTGACAGTTCAGTCAATATGTACGGCGCTTTTCCTCGGACTTTGCATCTTAGCTTGCTTTACCGCCTTTTTCAGAGACGGAGAGCTTACCGTCTCACCATTATCGGCCTTCCTTATGATACTGTTTTTCATAGTTTTGGGCGTTACAGCAGGAAGCTATCTGGGCTCGTTTTTGCTTGGAAAGAAAAAAACAGTTTCCGTATTGCTGCCGTCGGTCGCCGCTTCGCTTATAACGCTGGCAATGTATATCGGCGAAATGTTCCTGCTGAGCGGACATTTGTATCAATTGGGATCAGGGTTTTTGTTTAACAGAATTTCCGGAATAGTTCTTGCGCCCATCGATATTCTCGTAATTCTATCATCAGGTGTTGCCAACGCAGTAATATGCCATTGCCTTAATCGCAAGAAAAAAGAATAGAAATAAATCTAAGGCACCGCGAAAGCGGTGCTTTTTGATTTAATAGCGTGATTGTGAATAAAGAAATTAATTTTTGCCGAAAAAGTTTTTTTATTTACGTTTTACGCTATATTTTTTAGTTTTCGCCCATTTTATGGAGGGCTTTCCTCCAAATAAATCGCAAGGAGAAGCTATGGGAAGAAAAAAGAAAACGATTGAAGAGGAAGTTCGCGCAGGCTTAAGGCGCCTTGCCTTTGGAGAAATACAGGACGCGATCCTTCTTCTTTTCGCCGATGAAAATGAAATTCTGGAAAAGCTGCCGCAGCTGGATCTATTCAGCGTAAGTGAAATAAAGCGGCCGAAGGGCGGGGGCATGGAGATCAAATTTTTCGATAGGATAAGGGCGCTTGAAAAATTAAGGGATACGAAAAATGAAGCTCCTACCCAACCGCTGAGCTTTTACCGCGCGCTTGAAGAGGGCGCGAAAAACGCGGGCAACGCTTTTGAAGAGGATAGCGATGAGTGATTTTGTAGCCTTTTCAAAAAAGCAGCTGGCGGTGCTCACCTGGTGGTGCGACACAAGCCCCATGAAAAATAAAAACGGCATTATCTGTGACGGTGCTGTGAGATCGGGAAAAACCTTGTGTATGAGCATTTCCTTCGTGAGCTGGGCATTTTATCGCTTTTGCGACACCTCGTTTGCCCTTTGCGGGAAAACGGTTTCGTCGCTCAGGCGAAACGTGGTCACACCGCTTATCCGGAGTTTAACGGCCCTCGGCTTCAAATGCGATTATAAGATCAGCCGAAACGTGTTGGAGATAGAAAAGGGCGGAGTAAAAAACCGCTTCTATCTTTTCGGCGGCAGGGATGAGTCCTCAGCTTCGCTTATTCAGGGAATGACGTTGGGCGGCGTTTTGCTTGACGAGGTGGCGCTTATGCCGCGATCCTTCGTTGAACAGGCGCTTGCGCGGTGTTCCCTTGAGAACTCGAAGTTTTGGTTCAACTGCAATCCGGAGCACCCCTTTCATTGGTTTTACACCGAATGGATCAAGAAAAGGGACGCTAAAAATATGCTGTATCTCCATTTTAAAATGGAGGATAATCCATCGCTGTCGCCTGCCGTTATAGAGCGCTATAAAAAGCTTTACAGCGGCGCGTTTTACGAGAGGTTTATAGAGGGCAGATGGGTTGCGGCGGACGGGCTTGTTTATCCTATGTTCAACACGCAGCGGCACATTAAAAAAAGTGAAAAGGGCGATTTTTCTTTATTTTATTTATCCTGTGATTACGGAACGGTCAATCCCTTTTCCTTGGGACTGTGGGGGAAGGCCTCTGACGGCTGGTTTCGCATTGATGAGTTTTACCACAGCAGCAGGGATAAGGGAATACAGCTGACGGATGAGGAGTATTATTCCGAGCTTAAAAAGCTTGCCGGCGGCAGAAAAATTGAAGCGGTTGTGGTGGATCCCTCCGCCGCAAGCTTCATTGAGGTAATCCGGCGGCACAATGAATATAAGGTTATAAAAGCCGATAACGACGTGCTTAAAGGAATAAATCTTGTTTGCGGCGCGCTGAAAAGCGAGGAATTGTTTTTCTATCCCTGTTGCGGCGACGCTATACGCGAGTTTTCAGTCTACAGATGGGATAACGGAATAAAAAGAGACGCCCCGAAAAAAGAAAACGATCACGCAATGGATGATATACGCTACTTCGTTTCCACCGTTTTACACGGCACAGACGAAGAGCAGCTATTCTCCTTTGCCGTGGAAAGGATGTGATGGTTTGGGCTTATTTCGCAGTAATAAAAAAGCGCTGTCGAATTCAAATGCGGCGGCGGTTCAAACAAGCGCGTATTCAAATCACCCATATTGGCAGCTCAGCTCATTCGTGCCGATGAGCCTGAACAACCGCGTTTATGCCTCTCTTAAGGAAGGGATACCGATAATTGACGCGGCGATATCAAAAACCGTCAGGTTGTGCGAGGGCTTTCACTATGAAACCGGCAGCGCGGCTCTTGATACTCAGATCAATTCGTTCTTCGAAAACGTAAACGTCGGCGGAAATCAAACGGGGATATGCTCCTTCGTTTCAACCTATCTCACTCAGCTTCTGACCTACGGCACGGCTGTGGGCGAAATGGTTGCGGATGATAACGGCTTTTATGCCCTCTACAACGGCGAGCTGGAGGCGCTTGAGGTCAAAAGAGCCGAAAACAACCTTGACGTGGAGTTTTATAACGGCAATGAAAGGCTTCCGAATCAGGAGCTTATCCTTTTTTCCGCGCTGAATCCCGAGCCGGGTAAAATTCTCGGCACGAGCCTGCTGAGAGGGCTTCCCTTTATTTCCGATATTTTGCTTACGATCTACAACACCATAGGCGAAAATTGGGAGCATGCGGGAAATATCAGGTACGCAGTGACCTACAAGCCCCAGGGGGACGACGGCGGAAACGCCAAGGAGAGAGCCTCTCAAATGGCAAAGACGTGGAAGGACGCGATGAGCAGCAAGGATACCGTTAAGGATTTTGTTGCCGTGGGTGACGTTTCCGTAAAGGTGATAGGCGCGGATAATAACGTGCTTGACAGCGAGATACCCGTTAAGCAGCTTTTGGAGCAGATCGTTGCCAAAACGGGTTTGCCTCCGTATATGCTGGGGCTAAGCTGGTCCACAACGGAGCGTATGAGCGCTCAGCAGGCGGATATTCTCACTACTGAGCTGGAGGCATACAGACGCATTCTGACTCCCGTTTTGCGCAGAATAGGAAGAAAATATCTTACTCTGTGCGGCATACACGGAGATCTTGAGGTGGTTTGGGATAATATCACGCTTCAGGACGAAACAGAGCTTGCCAAGGCGCGACTTTATGACGCTCAAACAGAAAAAATATTAAAGGAGGTCTACGCTTGACGGACGGCTACATAGAAAAAGGCTACGTTCCCGCGGCGGACGATTATGAAAAGATAAGGCAGTTTACGAGAAAGGAATTTCCTCAGGAGGAGCTTTTCGTATTCAGCCTGATCTTATGCAGTAACGATATAGACAGAGATTACGAAAAATTCTCCGTTTCCGCTTTAAACGAGCTTGTGGCTTTGTTCATCGGCAAGACGGGGATACGCGATCACTCGATGAAATCCTCCGATCAAACCGCGCGGATTTTTGACACCTGGGTGGAAGCTGTTCCCGGTAAAAAGACGGCGGACGGCGAGGAGCTTCACGTTCTCCGCGCCAAGGCGTATATGGTGAAAAGCAGGGAAAACGAGGCGCTTATCACTGAGATCGAGGCGGGAATAAAAAAAGAAGTATCCGTCTCCTGCTCTATGAGGAGCGCGGTTTGCTCCATATGCGGCGAAAGCAAAAAAAGCGGCAAATGCGGCCATATAAACGGCAGAGAATACGGTGGCAGGCTGTGCTACAGTGTTTTAAGCGATGCTGCCGACGCGTACGAATGGAGCTTCGTTGCCGTGCCCGCACAGCGAGATGCGGGGATTACGAAATCTTTCGGCACTTTAAAAGGAGATTTTAATATGACTGATATAAAAAAATGCCTTGAAAGCGGAGACGGCAACGTCGTTCTCTCCGACGTTCAGGCAAGAGCACTCTGCTCTTATATCGAGGAAAAGGAAGAGCTTGCTTCTCTGGGAGAGGAATATAAAAAAAGCCTTATTAAGGAGTTGATTTCCCTCTGCGCGAAATCGATACCTCACATGGATCTGAAGGTTTTCGGCGGCGTAGCGGAGGTTATGACTGTTAAGGAGCTTCAGAGCTTTAAGAATGCCTTTGAGAAGCAGCAGGCTTTGGAGAATATGCCTGCGCCGCAGTTGGCAAAGGCTCAGAAAAAAACGAAAAATAATTTTAATGAATTCAGAATTTAAGGAGGATCATTTATGTCTTTTTCTTGTAAAGGATACAGAGAAAACATTTTAACGTTCAAATCGGATCTCACCAAAGTGGGCGTCCCGGTTACCATTGCGGGGGTCAGCGAGGTACTGCAGGCTCCGGCGGAAAAGGATTTCATCGGCATTACGTGTTATGCAGACGGCAAGATGGCCGGAGTTATAATGGACGGATACGTAGAGATGCCTTATACAGGCACAAACCCCTCATTTGGCTATACTTACCTTGTTTCCGACGGATCAAACGGAGTGAAAACACCGGCATCGACAACAACATCTAAGCACAACGTAATAGTATTAAAACTTGATACGACTAAAAAGATCGTAGGGTTTATTCTTTAAGAAAAGGAGACGTCTAACATGGCATTTGACAATATTAAACTTGAAAAAGGTCTTTATTCAACCTCAAAGGGCTTCACTGCCTCCCTTGAGGAGCTTGATCCATCTGAAAACTATATCGGAACAGATTATGAAGGCCTTGACGCATATCAGCGCCAGCTGAAAAGATTTGATATCAAGGTATCCGGAGCAGGTTCCGATACGATCTCTAAATTCTTCAGAACCACCGATTCTGCGGCGCTGTTTCCGGAATATATTTCACGCGCCGTTCAGCAGGGGCTTGAGGAGGCGGATATACTTCCTAAGATCGTAGCCACCACTACAGTGATCGATTCCCTTGATTACAGAGCTATCGAAAGCGTTCCCGCAGATGAGGATAAGGAGCTTGTTTTCGTTTCCGAGGGCGCAAAAATTCCCGAAACAACCGTAAAAACAAAGGATAAGCTGACAAAGCTTTACAAAAGAGGCAGAATGCTTGTTGCTTCCTATGAGGCTATCAAGTTCCAGAAGCTGGATCTGTTTACCGTAACCCTTAAGCAGATCGGCGCATATATCGCAAGAACACAGCTTCTCGACGCGCTGGCGGCAGTTGAGAGCAACGAAGCTGTTGAACTCGTTTCAGGTGATGACACCGTGACCTATTCAGATCTGGTTTCACTTTGGGATAAACTTTCTCCCTATCATCTGACAACTCTGGTTGCCACTGCTCCCGCAATTGCCGATATGCTCGGCATTACGGAATTTAAGGATTCCTATGCAGGCCAAAGCTTCCACGGAACCGGCAAAATGATAACGCCCTTTGGCGCAGAGGTGCTGAAGCTGGGCAAAGCAGACGGAAAACGCATATTTGCGCTTGACAATTCAGCGGCAATTGAAAAGGTGCAGGCAGGCGGTATCGTTACGGAATACGATAAGCTTATCGACCGCCAGTTGGAGCGCGCCGCCATTACTGTGACCGCGGGCTTCTCTACGATTTTCTCGGATGCCGCAAAGATTTTTGAAATCGAAGCTTAATTGCCTGAAAGGGAAGAAGCAATGATCAATATAGAGCTTGTAAAGGAAAGCATTATGCTGATGGGCGATTTTGAGTACGACGAGCTGGAAGCCTTCTCCCCGTTTATAGACGCGGCTGCGGCGAGCGTTTTTGAGCTGGTTAAGGACGGCTCGGACGAAAACGATCCAAGGATCGTTCAGCTTGCCGCCGCAAAGGCGTATAAGAGCATAGCTCTTTGCGCTTCTGAAAATGACGGCGTCAAAGCCTTTACGGCGGGGAGCGTTTCCGTAACGCTCGATCCCGATGCGCTCGGCAACGCGGAGGATTATTACGCCTGTGCGCTTTCGGATTGCAGTGCGCTCATCAGCGATCAGGGATTTGCTTTTTTAGGTGTTTAACGTGAGAAGAGCTTATAAAGTAAAAAAAGGGCTTGAGAGAGTGGGCAGGAAAATGCTCCTTGCGGACGGCGAGTGGAGCTCAGCTCCGTTTTACGGCGTTTTGGATAAAAAGTGGAAAAGTAACAAGTCCGATTTTGAATTTCACGAAACGGAGATCGGTGGGGTCAGTGCCGATTATTATACGTATATCGGGCCGCATAACCACGATATTCTGGCATTGTCGGAAAACGCCTGCCTTTATGCGGACGGCGAGAAGTATATATTTAAAAGGAGAACGGCGGAAAAGATGAATGATGAGATCATTTATTACAGCGCGATCGTGAGAAAGGTGTGGGAGGAGCCTGATGATTAAAACGGAAAATATTTTGTCTGATTTCATAAACAGACTTGAGACAGACAAGTTTTTTGATAACGTGAGGATCACCCGCGCTTATTCCGATAAGATCAAGCCGACTCAGCTGAAAAAAGCGGTCGTTGCGGTGGGGATCAAGAATATAGAAGTCGATGACAATTCCTTAGGGCAAGACATAAAAACGGGCAGTTACAGCGTTTTCGCGAATATCTATATTCCGCATTCCTACGACAGGCTGAGTTTCGAGCAGATCGTGTTCAGAATATGCAGAAATATTTCCGAGCTTAACGTGGTGGCGATAGAAATCTCCGCCGTCACTGCCGATAGCACCGCCGAATGTCTCGTTATGAAGAGTGTTTTTACCTTTAACGATGAAATATGTTTTAAGGAAGACTGAATATGAGCGAAGAAAAGCAATTTGAAGAAATGAGAGAAATTTCCGAATATCTGCGCCTTGATTCAAAGCGGTTTGATATGGGTCTCGGAGGAGAAGAATGACGGCGGATATGAAAATGAGGTTCAAGGATTTTGAGTTTCCGTCTAATCCTACGGTTATTAAAACGCAGCTTTCCGGCAACGTAAGAGAAAACGCGCTTTTTGACAGTGACAGCGCGGTATACGGAGTTTCCAGAAACGCCGCCGTAATAAGCGGAGAGGGAAGCTTTTGGGGCGAGGAGCGGTTTTCCGCTTCCGCCCTTCTGAAAAAGCTTCAAAGCAGCCGCGGCTCGGGCTGGCTTTTTTTGCCGGACGGAAGCTGCTGTAACGCGTTTTTTACTTCTCTAACGCTGACGGAGGATGCGAAAAGGGGATGTATTTCCTATTCCTTTTCGTTTACGGAGAACTGCCTTCACAAAAAAGATGAATACGATTTCGGTTTCACTGTTGCGAAGGAAAATGAAAATATGTTTGATATCGCCTATCGCTGCGGCGTTCCTATTGAAAGGCTTATGCGCCTCAACGATTTTAAAACGCCGTTCAGCGTGAAGGCGGGGGATAAGGTGGTGCTTAAATGAGATTTGAGCTACTGGATATACACGGAAAACGCGTTGACGTTTCAAACGTTACATCTTTTGAGCTGACCAGCGAAGCGGATGCCGCCTGTGACGGGCTGCGGCTCAGCTTTATACCCGAAGAGAGCATAGATGAAATATGCATCGTAAAGGCGTATTCTGACGAAAGACTCGTTTTCAACGGCTTTTGTGACAGTCAGAAGCTTACAGCAGATAAAAGCGGCCGCAAATGCTTCATTTACGCAAGAAGCAGCGCGTCGCTTCTGGTGGATAATGAGGCGCTTCCGCGCCAATACTCCTGCCCGACAGCAAGGCAGCTTTGGCTTTCCAACGCGCGGGAATTCGGTTTTGAGTGTGGACTTCCGGAGGTTTATATTGAGAATACATATGCTGTTTCAAAGGGGACAAGCTGTTACGGCGCGATAAACGATTTTGTTCTTGCATTGTATGGCACGCCTGTTTACGCCACTCCCGAAAACGTCTTGAAGGCCTATGCGCTCAGCGAAAAGGTAAAAAGGCTGGACGGTTATACTATCATTTCGCTTTCCCATATTATCAACAGAAGCGAACCCCTAAGCCTTGTTGACTATAAGATCAATGCCTCCGACGCTTATTCCTATCATTACAAAAGCGAATTTGCCGAAAAAATGGGGATAAGGCGGAGAAGGCTTTATAATCTTTCATCTATGCCTCTTTGGCAAAGGGAGATGATCGTTGAGAAAAAGCTTTCCGGGGCTTTATCGGATTATTATTCCGTGCAAGCGGTGATCGTCGGCGAATGCGAGCTGAGCCTTTTTGACAGAGTGGAGCTGAATTCTAATGACGGCGAGGAATATGAAGAGTTTTACGTTTTCGAAAAAACCGTCAGCAAAAATGAGTCCGGAGAAAAAACAACGTTGGTTTTTAAAAAGAATATTGACGGGGAGCTGATAAACTATGTGGCTTAGCAAGACTTTTAAAAACACACGGAGCGTTGCCGCGGAAACGGGAACTGTAGCGATCGGTGGTAGCTCAACGCTTAAGACCTCCTCCACGCTCCAGAGCGCCAATGTGCAGAGCTACGCCCCCTACGGTTATTCTTCTTACGCACCGGCAGGAGAAGAAATACTTATCATAAACTCTGCCGAGGGAAGCGTAGGCTCGGGTACGAGAATGAGCGACGGCAGCCTTGACGAGGGCGAAATATCCATTAAGTCCCGCGGAGGAGCCTGTATCAGGCTGAAAAAGGACGGCACGGTGGAGATCAACGGCTTCGTATTCACTCATGAAGGAGCAATTAAAAATCCGAAAGGAGAGACCGTGGCGTGACTGAAAAAATAACAAACGGCGATTACGTTAAGAACGGCAACAGTTTAGCCGAGGTTCAATACATTGAGGAGCTTTTACAGAATGCCGCCTTATCGCTTCAGGCGCTCAGAGGAAGCTTTTATCCCGATAAAAACTACGGTTCACTGCTTGGCTTCTCAACTGAAAAAAGCGAAGCGCGCGCAGTCTGCTACGCAAGGCAGGCGCTCAGCGGCTTTGACGGAATTTATATAAAATCAGCAAAAATCATAGATAACGTCTATGCGTTTACCCTTACGGTAAACGGACAGGAAAGGCAGGTGTCGATAAAGGCATGAGTTTAACATACGATGAAATACTTGATTCAATGAAAATCGCTTTTCAAAATGAAAAGGGCGAAACGGTAAAGGGGCTTTCAGATCTTGAAATGAGATTCAAGGCGGTTGCCTCTGAGATATATTCCATTTGTGCTTTTGGGGATTTTATTTTAAAGCAGGGTTTTCCCCAGACTGCAACCGGCGAATATCTTGAAAAGCACGGAGCGGTCAGGGGTATAATAAGAAAAACTGCCTCCCTGGCTAAAGGAACGCTTACTTTTTCGCTTTCCGAGGCGGCAGCGAAGGATGTGACCGTGCCCGCGGGAACGGTGTGTTCCGTTTCCGGGAAGCCGTTTATTCAGTTTTCCACAGACAAAGCTGTTAAAATCAAAGCAGGAACACTTTCGGTATCTGCGGCGGCAACTGCGCTGAAGGCAGGAAGCGAACACAATGTACAGGCTGAAATGGTGACGGTACTCGTCAATCCCCCCGCAAACGTCTATTCGGTTACGAATGAACAACCGTTTACAGGCGGCTGGGATGCTGAGAGCGATGAGGCGCTCAGAGAGCGGATAATAAGCTCGTATAACAGTGGCAAAAACAGCGTCAGCGTGTCAGGCGCAAGGAATATACTGCTATCGATAGAAGAGGTGACAGACGTAAGGCTCTATCCCGAGCAGGATTATGTGTTGCACATTTGCCTTAAAACGAAAAGCGGAAAAATATCGAGCGAGCTGAAAACGCTCGTTTCCGATATGCTGGGCTTTACTGAGTTATGCTCAACGAATTTGGTTTTCATTTCGGCAACGGAGCAGCCTTTCTACGCCGTTGCGGAGGTGAAGGCTTTAAGCGGATATGACGCGACGGCGATAAAAGCGGCAGTTAAAGAGAGGATAACCGAGTTTTGCAGAAGCGAAAAGATCGGACAAAACTACAGCGAATCAGCCGTAGCCTCCGCCTGCGGAAATATTGACGGAGCGGAATATGTTCACGTGTTTTTCGGCTCTGATGACGCCCCCTCGGTATCCTGCGGAAACAATAGCTATCTCAGCCTTAAAAGCGTAGAGGTCATCGTCCATGAGTAGTGAGATATTTGATCGCTTGGAAGGGCTAATGAGGAGCCTGAATCTTTCAGTTGAAGAGGGCACTTACACGAGAGCGGAAATGAAGGCTTATTCGGCGGGAATAGAGCTCGCGGCGCAAAGCTTTGATGAGCTGCTGAAAAATCTTTTTGTTGACACGGCTTCGGCAAAGGGGCTTGCTATGTTTCTGAGCCTGATAGGCGAAAAGCCCGCCGCCTCTTTCGAAAAATCAAGGAGCATTATCACTGATGTGATCTCAGCAGGAACGAGGCTCTTTGCAAAAAGCGAATACGATAGCAAAATAGCCGCTTTGGGGAGATTCACATACAGCGTAAGCGGCAATGAAATAAGGCTTAATTTCAATTCCGCCTTTAACAGGCTGATATTCGAGATCATCGCGGAGCTGATCAGGGATTATACTCCGTGCTCCTCGGTTATCGACGTTGTATCGACCGGACACAAATTTTCAGCTTGGGACGGACTCGGAATGCGCTGGTTTGAGCTTGACGGCTATGAGCTGCCGTTTTACATCATTGATAAGCTTTAAACACTAATTAACAAAGGAGAAAACTATGAGTTCAACAGAAAAAACGAGCTTTTTAAAGCTAAACGTCTGGTCAAGCACCGACATACCCAAAAGAGTTGACTTCAATACTGATAACAGCAGAATAGATACGGCGTTTCAGGAGCATGTTGATGACAGTGAAAAGCATGTTTCGAGCAGTGAGCGGGAAACGTGGAATTTACCGTATTACGTGGGCTTTTACTACGGTGACGGAGCTTTGCAAAAAACGATCAACACGAATTGCCCCTTTGAACCCAACTTCGGGATCATTTTTGCCGGCGGAATGCCGCCTTCGGTCACGGACTTTTCCGGTAAGACGAAATACAATTATTTCGGCTTTCTATCTAAGAGAGCGAGCACTTCGGGACTTACGCTTTCGGGGAAGCAGATAACGATTTCAACAAGCGGCGGAGCGGTAGTAAACGGAGAATATATCAGCTTAAACAATATGGGCTCAACCTATTGCTATCTGCTTTTCAGATAAAATCGAAGCGTCAGGTGATAGATCCGCAAAAGTGAACAATAAAAATAACCCGCCCGGTGCTTAATCGCATCGGGCGGGTTGGCAATATATGCTAAAATCGGAGAAATCGAATTCGATTTCTCCGATTTTTATTATGCGTTTGTTAAAAGTGAGAATATTCCGGCAATCGATCCTGTCAGCACCATAAGCGCCGCAAGAATGATCGCGGTAACCTTTACCCATCCTCTGTGCATCGTTATACCTCCATAAATTTATCTGCTTCGGCGATCATGATATCGGCAAGCGTTTGCGCCGATTCTCTGTTTTCGCCGATAGCCGTTACATATGCTTTGATTTTCGGCTCAGTGCCGCTGGGGCGGACGATCAGTCCGTTTCCGTTCTCCAGCTTGTAGGAAAGCACGTTTGATTTCGGAAGCTCTATCGTTGTTTCCTCTCCGGTTTGCGTGTTTCTTGACATACTCGTCTTATAATCGTCAACGCAAAGCACTTTCATTCCCGCGAAGCTCTCAGGCGGATCCTTTCGGAGATCGTCCATAATTTCAGCCATCTTCTTCATACCGGCCGCGCCGTCAAACTCATAGCTTTTAACAACGTTGCGGTAATAGCCGAATTCGGCGTAGATATCCTCCATAACCTCAACAAGGCTTTTGCCCAGCGTTTTGTAATACGCCGCCATTTCGCAGATGAGCATGGAGGCGACCACCGCGTCCTTATCCCTTGCGTGGGTGCCTGCGAGATATCCGTAGGACTCTTCAAAGCCCATAACGAAATCGCTTGCTCTGCCCTGAGCCTCAAGCTCTGTAATAAGCTCGCCGATATATTTGAAGCCGGTAAGCAGATTTTTGAAGGAACAGCCGTACTTTTTTGCGATCATCTCCGCAAGATCGGTGGAAACGAAGGACTTAACGGCTATGGCGTTTTCGGGCAGAGTACCCTGCGCCTTTTTCTGTGAGAGAAGATAGTTGAGAAGCATCGCGCCAACCTCGTTGCCGCTCATAAGCACGTATTCACCGCTTTTATCGGGAACGGCAATGCCAACTCGGTCACAGTCCGGATCGGTGGCAAGCAGAATATCCGCCTTTATCTCATCGGTCATTTTAAGGGCGCACTCAAACGCCTGCTTGATCTCGGGGTTGGGGTAGGGGCAGGTGGGGAAGTTGCCGTCCGGCAGCTCCTGCTGGGGAACGACGTAAACTTCATCTATGCCGATCCTTCTGAGAATTTCTCTGACCGGTTTATTCCCCGTTCCGTTGAGGGGCGTGTAGATAACGCGAAGCCCCGCTTTTTCGCAGATACCGGGGTTAACGCACTGTTTTTGCACCTCGTCAAGAAACTCGTTGATCGTTTCCGCGCCTATGTATTCGATAAGTCCCTGCTTGACGGCCTCGTCAAAATCCATTGACTTAATGCCCGTGAAATAATTAACCTTTTGGATATATTCGTAGGTCTCCTCAGCCGCCGCGTCAGTCATCTGGTAGCCGTTGCTGTCGTAGCATTTATAGCCGTTGTACTTTCCGGGATTGTGTGAAGCGGTGAGGATTATACCGCTGGAGGTCTTGTATTTTCTTATGGCGTAGGAAAGACAGGGCGTAGGCTCAAGCTCATCGTAAATATAAACCTTTATGCCGTTTGCCGCAAGGATCTTTGCCGCTTCCCTTGAAAAATAATCGCTCTTGATTCGGGAATCGTAGCCGATCGCAATGCCGGGATTTTCAAAATTGGCGTTCAGGAAGTCCGCAAGCCCCTGAGTTGCCTGACCAACGGTATAATAATTCATTCTGTTGCTGCCTGCGCCGATAACTCCGCGAAGCCCCGCCGTGCCGAATTCAAGGCATCTGTAAAAGCGGTCGAAAATCTCCTCGTCGTTTCCCTTGATAGCTTCAAGCTCGGCGATAAGCTCGGGATCAGCCTTAGCCTTTTCAAGCCATTCGTTATAAAGCTTATTGATATCCATAAAAACACTCCTTCGTTTCGTGTTCGAATCTCCTTTGCCTAAAATAGGGGAGTCGAACACGCGTGATCTATGTGCAATTCTATTTTAATATTATTAAAATCTGTTGTCAATATCACAACGATTTAGTATAATTATTTTGTTGAATTGTTTATTTTCGGAGGGCTGAATATGTTTGCAAAGGCAAAAAGTTTAGGGCTGTTCGGTATGGATTCCTTTCGCGTTGTTGTTGAGGCGGATCTAAGCAACGGATTGCCGAGATTTGATATAGTCGGTCTCCCGGACGCGGCGGTAAAGGAAAGCCGCGAAAGAGTAAGGGCCAGTATAAAAAACTGCCATTTTGAATTCCCGGTTTCCCGCATAACTGTTAATATCGCCCCAGCGGACGTTCGCAAGGAGGGGCCGATATACGATCTGCCGATCGCTATTGCGATCTTAAAAGCCGCAAAGCAGATAAAAGGAAATATTGATGATTACGCCTTCGTTGGCGAGCTTTCGCTGGACGGCGAGATAAGGGCCTGCAACGGCGTGCTTCCCATGCTCCTGAAAGCACGAGAGGAAAATATCGGCGCGGTATTCGTTCCCTTTGATAATCAGACTGAGGCAAGCGTTGTAAACGGAATAGACGTTTTCCCCGTTAAAAATATTTTTGAGGTGATCCGCCATATCAGCGGCGAAAGTCAGATGGCGCCCTGCTATAAGCCCGCAGAACTCCTTGAAACGGAGGACGAAATGCTTGATTTCGCGGACGTAAAGGGTCAGCACAATGCCAAGAGAGCCCTTGAGATCGCCGCGGCGGGCGGACACAACTGCCTGCTTATCGGCCCTCCCGGAACGGGCAAATCAATGCTTGCAAAGCGGCTTCCCTCTATACTGCCGCAGATGAGCTTTGGCGAGCAGCTGGAGACCACGAAGCTCTATTCGATAGCCGGCGAGCTGCCCGAGGGTGTTCAGCTTATCACGAAAAGACCGTTTCGCAGCCCGCATCATACAGTTTCGGCTCAGGGCCTTACGGGCGGAGGACACAGCCCGCGCCCCGGCGAGATAAGCCTTGCCCACAACGGCGTTATGTTTATGGACGAATTCCCCGAGTTTGACAGACGTGCCAAGGAATCCCTGCGCCAACCCCTTGAGGACGGCGTGATCACCATAACGCGAACGGGCGGAACTGTTTCCTATCCCTCAAACCTTATGGTGGTGGCGGCGATGAATCCCTGCCCCTGCGGCTATCTTGGCCACCCAACGAGGGAATGTATATGTACCGACGCATCGAAAAAGCGATACCGCGATAGAGTAAGCGGTCCGATCCTCGACAGGATCGATTTACACATTGAGGTTGAGCCGGTGGATTACGAAAAGCTATCCTCAAAATCAAAGGAGGAGACCTCCGCTGAGATAAGAAAGCGCGTGAACAGAGCCAGGGAGATCCAGCGTGAGCGCTTCAAGGGCACGGGCATTTCCTGCAATGCGAAGATGACGCCGAAAATGACGAAGGAATACTGCGTGCTTTCCGACGAGGCTTCAAACCTGCTCAAAATGAGCTTTGAGCGTTTGGGCCTTTCGGCAAGAGCATACGATAAAATTCTGAGGATCGCCCGTACTGCGGCTGATCTTGACGAAAGTGAAAATATAGAATTCGTCCACGTGGCGGAGGCTATTCAATACAGAAGCTTAGACAGAAAATACTGGGGTGAATGATATGAACGAAATCATCAAAAAAACAATGGAAAATCTCGAAAAAAACAACATAAAGGCGTTTTTCGTTGAAACGAAGGAAGACGTCGTTCCGCTCGTTAAAACTCTCGTTCCCAAGGGCAGCTCCGTTTCCAACGGCGGCAGCGTTTCCCTTGCGCAGACAGGCGTTTCCGAACTGCTTGAGAGCGGCATATACGATTTTATCGACCGCCGCGGTCTTGAGGGCGATGCCCTGAGAGATTGCTATTCCCGTGCCTTTGCGTGCGATGCCTATTTCTGCTCCTCAAACGCCGTAACGGAAAACGGCGAGCTTTATAATGTAGACGGCAATTCTAACCGTGTTGCCTGCATAGTGTTCGGACCGAAGCAGGTCATTATGGTTGTGGGTGTGAATAAGATAGTACCCGATATCAACGCGGCGATTAAAAGACTTAAGGAAAAGGCGGCTCCGCCGAATACCGTGCGCTTGAATTGCAAAACTCCCTGCGCTGCTACGGGGCATTGTATCAGCCTGGACAGCGGTGATCCCTATATGTGCGACGGTTGCAGAAGCCCCCACAGAATTTGTTGTAACTACGTTGTTTCCGCTTGGCAGCGCCATAAGGACAGGATCAAAGTCATCATCGTTAACGAGGAGTTAGGCTTCTGATTATATGAAAATAATTAAAATGGCAGATGCGCGTGTCGATCAGATAATAGAGGACAGCGCGATTTACAGAGACAGATTAATAAAGCATTGCCTGCTACACTTTGATTACGATCAGGATATGGCGGAGGATTGCGTTCAGGAAGCCTATCTGGCGCTATACGACAATCTTTCCCGCGGTATTGAGATCGGCAATATCAGAGCGTGGCTTTATCAGGTTGCCATAAATTACGGTAAAAAAGCGATACGGGACAAGCTGAAGCGCAACGAATACGACTTTGCCGATAACGAGGAAAAAGACAATATAATGGAAAACGCGCTTACGTATAATCCCGATTACGTTGAAAATATGATCTCCGATGAAACGATCGAGGAGCGGGCGTTGAAAATCATTTCTTCTCTTGACGAAAACGATAAAGCGCTTTTCATTTCCCGCTACCGTGATAAAAAGAGCTTTGTTGAAATTGCCGCTGAGCTTGAAATAAGCTCCGATCTTGCAAGAAAAAGACACGAAAAGCTAAAGAAAAATATACTGCAAAAAATAAAGGCTTACGGGGATTTGTAAAAAAATAAAAATTTTTCCAAAAAAATGATTCACGTTTTGACGTTTTTATACACTATATCTATGGGAGGACAAAAGGTGCCTAAAAAGTTCTGCGAAAATGAATTGATAGATGCTATTGATTCAAAATTAATTGAATTAACAAAAGAGGAAATAAAAATGCTTATCGAAAAGGAGCTTAGCAAGGAAGCCGATCAAATCGATATGGATTATATCGATCTTTGCTACGATGTTTTAGAAGCAAAGCAGGCAGAAAACGCTCCACAGGAAAGCAAAAGGGTGAAGCTGAGCGCAAGGCGTTCGGTGAGGGCGATTTTCATAGCCGCTGTTATCGTGATATTTTCAATGTCTACTTTAACGGCTTCCGCGTTCGTGTTCGGTATTCCCGATATGATCGCTCAGTATATAGACGGAAATGCTGAGGTCGATTACAATCTGGCGAATGCAAGCACTGCCGCAGACGGCTACGCGCTTACGGATACGGATCTTGCCGAGAGGCTTGCCGAATTCGGAATTTCACCCGTTACGCTTCCCGAGGAGATGGTAAAGAGCTACTGCAAGTTAACTAAAATCGAAAGCCGAACAGTTTATGAAAGCTGGGCAAATATCGTGTTTGCCAATTTCGAATACCACGGAATGTACGTGGATATAAGGATAGAGCAGTTCACCAAGGATTTCGGCATTGAAGCTGAGATTACGGTGGCGGATATCGTTTCAGCCCAGATGGTTAAAGCAAACGGAATGGATATTTTAGTTTTTGAGCAGGAGAACGGCTGGTGTTCGATCATTTATAAAGACGGCTTAACACACTATGATATAGGCTTAAGATGCGATTTTAAAACCGCAATCAAATTTGCGAAATCTATTAAATAAAAGGGGATAATATTATGGAAGAAAAGAGAAAGAGAAAGGTAAATATAATCGCGATTCTTCTGATCGTGGCGGTAGTTGTAAACGTTGCAATGTCCGGCTATATATGCTTTGACAAGGTGAATGATAAAAAGGTCGTTGCTGAGTATGAAGCGAATGCATCTGATTTACAGAAAAAGATAGACGATTTGCAGAAAGCAATCAATTCTGATAATAAAAATGATGAAAATGCTTCGCAGGAAGGTTCTGATAAAATCGTTGAATCGACGAAGACCGACGAGTTGTATGATGAAATAAATGAATTGCAAGAGCAACTCTTTGGAATATGTTATCCGGAAGATGAAGATATCATAGACACAATGGCTAAGATCCTTTTCTACAGAGGTTCGAACGATATAATAGGAGCACTGGTTCATGATTATACAGAGTATCAGCGTTCCAATCCTGTTGTTGAAGTTACGATGAATGGCTTTCTGTATGAAAAATGCGATGTGTTATATTCGGATGTTGTAGAGCGATATTCAAAAGTCTTTACAGGCAACGCTTTAGATGAATTTTTATCCAGAAGGTTTGCTGACGTTGACGGATATTTATATATAAGCAGAGGCGGAGCAACGGGCTGGGCGATCGTAGATGCTAAGGTCACAAGGGTTTCTGAAACAAAGAACGATATCACATACACCGTGAATTACACTGCCGATATGGGTTACTATATGATGTTCTCCGATAAGGTGGAAGGCACATGCACTATGACTATCAAAGCCGTTGACGGAAGCTATCGGATTTCAGAATTTGATTTTTATAAAGACTAAATAAATATGCCCTCGGGATTTCCCGAGGGCATTTCGATTATATGATCAATTATTTCTTTTCGTCTACGCTGAAAACGCAGGCGTCGGCATAGCCGAAGTGCTTTTCAACGATGGGAGTGAGCGTGTTGCCGTCGCCGTAATCCTCTGAAAGCATTTCCTTAACGGCTTCGTTGAAGGCTGATGAATAATTGTTTGAGGGCGCGAATTCAAAGGCATATTCAATCGTGTCAAGCACGTTGGGAAGCACCGTGCCGGCCTGAATAGAAGAGCTTGTCGGATCAAACCAAGCACGGTAACTGAAATCGTCGATAACGATTGCGTCGATCGCGCCACTGTTCAGCGCGGCGAAGGCCTCCTCAGCGGTAGCGTATTCCGTAACGGAAGCAAGGGGGTTTTTGATCGTAGCGTTCATATCGAGCGCCGCGGCGGCAGCTGCGGAAACCACGCCCGCCTTTGCGCCGGCGATATTATTGTAGCTCGTAATTGTGCTATTTGGAGCAACTACGGTTATGATATTATTCTCAATAATATTTTTGCTCCAGACAACGTCCTCGTTGGCAGTGCCGACATTTTTATGCGTTCCGCCGCACATAATAATAGCGGAGAACTCGTTTCCGTTCTCGTCTGTATATGCAACGTCCTCATTAAGAACGTAGCCCTCATCAACCTGAACGAAAGCATAATCCTTATACTCATTCTTAATGGTTTCAAAAATGTTTTCTATGATCTCCACGTCAAAGCCCGCAAGCTCTCCGTTTTCGTCCGTGTAAATAAACGGAGCGTTTTCCTCGGTGTAGGCGATCAGCATGGTGTTTTTAGTGATCTTGGTTTCTCCGTTATTGGCGGAGCAGCCCGCGAATAACACCGTTATAAGCAATACTGCAAGCAAAACAGCAGCGATTTTTTTGATCGGTTTCAAAATAGTCCCCTCCATGGTAGGTTTTGTTAACTTAATTTTATATCATATTAATTTCAAAGTCAATCGTTACTTTATTGACAAATCTTTTTATTGGTATTAAAATAACTAAAAATATTATAAGTGAGGCAAAATAATGCTAACTCTTGATAAGGTTTATAAGGCCTCGCGTGTTCTTAAGGAAATTATACGCGAAACGGATATGATTTTTGCTCCCAATATCGTAAACGGAGCAAACATTTATCTTAAAACTGAAAATCTGCAGATCACAGGATCGTTTAAAATTAGGGGCTCTTATTTTAAAATAAGCCAGCTCAGCGAAGAGGAGAAGGCGAAGGGCGTTATTGCTTGCTCCGCGGGAAACCACGCTCAGGGCGTGGCGCTTGCCGCAACGAGAAGCGGTATAAAAAGCCTGATCTGCCTGCCGGACGGCGCGCCCATATCCAAAATTGAGGCAACGAAGCGTTACGGCGCGCAGGTTTGCCTTGTTAAGGGCGTTTACGACGATGCTTACGCCAAGGCTCTCGAGCTTCGTGACGAAATGGGCTACAGCCTTATTCATCCGTTCAATGACGTGGACGTTATCGCAGGGCAGGGTACGATCGGTCTTGAAATACTCGATCAGCTTCCCGACGCGGACGCGGTTGTAGTTCCCGTTGGCGGCGGCGGACTTATCGCCGGCATAGCATACACCATTAAGCAGATCAATCCCAACTGTAAGGTATACGGCGTTCAGGCGGCGGGCGCGCCCAGTATGGAGCAGTCCATAATCGATAACGAGATCACCACTTTGCCGAAGGTTCAGACCATTGCGGACGGTATTGCCGTTAAGACTCCGGGCGATATGACCTACGATCTTGTTAAGAAATACGTTGACGGTATTTTCACCGTTTCCGATGATGAGATCGCCCTTGCGATCCTCACTCTCTTAGAGCAGCAGAAGCTCATCGCCGAGGGGGCCGGAGCAGTTCCCGTTGCGGCGGTGCTTGCGGGCAAGATACCGGATATTCAGGACAAGAACGTGTGTTGCCTCGTTTCCGGCGGAAATATTGACGTTACGATCCTTTCAAGGGTGATCGAGCGCGGCTTGAAAATGAGCGGCAGAACGGCGAATATCACCATCGCTCTTTCCGACAAGCCGGGTCAGCTTTCCGATGTTTCAAGGCTTATCGCCGAAACCGGCGCGAACGTCACCAGCGTGAATTACGACAGCACCGATCTTGATATGAATATAACGGATTGCTATCTGAAGATAGGCGTTGAAACGAGAGATTACGCCCATATCGTGGCGATAAAGCAAGCGCTTAAAGCAGCAGGCTTTGAGGTTTGCGATTAAAGGAAAATCTGAATTTGAGTCTGTAAAATCTTTATACTTCAACCACCCGTTATATAGGGCGATAATAGAATTCGCAGAAAGCCCTGAAAATCCGGCATTTAATTAGAATAAATATAAGAAGGAAATTTATATGATTAAGCCAAAAAGATTAAAACGTGGTGATAAAATTGCAATTGTCAGTTTATCTTGGGGTGGCTTAGGAGACGATACTCTAATTCATAAGTATTATATAGCTAAGGAAAGATTGGAGAGAGATTTTGGATTAGAAGTAAAGTGCATGCCTCATGCTCTGAAGGGGAGTGAATTCATTGCGAAGAATCCCCAATTACGCGCTCTGGATCTGATGGATGCCTTTCAGGATCCTTCTGTCTCGGCCGTTTTCTGTGCCATCGGAGGAGATGATACAATTCGGACTCTTCCGTATATAGATTTCGATATCATAAGGAATAATCCTAAAATTTTTATGGGATATTCTGATACTACAATAAATCATTTTATGATGCACAAAGCGGGATTGGTTTCTTTTTATGGTCCGTCTGTTATGTGTGAATTTGGTGAATATGTCAAAATGTTTGACTACACCAAAAAGGCGATAGAAGACGTTTTATTCGGAAAATGGGACGAATATGAATTGCTCCCGAGTCCCGAATGGACGGATGATTATATTTCTTGGCAAGAAAGCAATATGAATGTCCCTCATTCTATGAAAAAAGACGCGCATGGATATGAAGTAATCAATGGCAAAGGAATTGTAAAAGGTCACTTATTGGGTGGTTGTATCGATGTATTTATGATGGCAAATGGAACAACGATCTGGCCAACGTTAGATGAATGGTCAAACGCGATTCTGTTTTTTGAAACCAGTGAGGATAAACCATCTCCTGATTTTGTGTTGTGGGCCTTAAGAAATCTGGCGGCACAGGGAATCCTAAGTGCAATAAACGGAATGATCGTAGGCAAGCCTAAGGACGAAACGTATTATGAAGAGTATAAAAGGGCGATCAAACAAGTTGTTTGCGAAGAAGAGCAGTTAACGGAGTTACCTATTATTTATAATGTGAATATAGGGCATGCGAAACCCATAGGCATTATCCCTTATGGCATTGAAGCAGAGTTAAATTGCAATGAGAAAACAATTCGATTCTTAGAGTCGCCTACTATATAACAGCAAAATTTTCAGAGAATAACCAAAAGAATATTGAATTTGATCATAAAGGAGATCATTATATGGAATATGTAGCAACTACTAACGCGCCGGGCGCAATCGGACCTTACAGCCAAGCGATCAAGGCAAACGGACTGCTTTTCACCAGCGGTCAGATCGCGATCAATCCCAAAACCAGCGAGGTTGAGGCAAAGACGATTGAAGAACAGACGAAGCAGGTTTGCGAAAATCTGAAGGCGGTCTGCGAGGCGGCGGGAACGAGCCTTGAAAAGGCGGTTAAAACTGTGTGCTTCCTTGCTGATATGAACGATTTTGCCGCTTTTAACAGCGTTTACGGCTCCTATTTCACGGGCAAGCCCGCCAGAAGCTGTGTGGCGGTCAAGGCGCTCCCCAAGGGCGTGCTTTGTGAAGTTGAACTTATAGCAGAACTTTAAATCGTTGCGAACGATTCAATAATATTAAAAGGGGCAAATACTATGGATAACAGTGCTTTTTACAAATTGTCTTACGGACTTTTTATCCTCACCACCCGTGAGGACGGGCTTGATAACGGCTGTGTGATAAACACCGCAATGCAGGTAACCACCACGCCAAACAGGATATCTATCACCGTTAACAAAGCCAACAAGACCCACGATATGATCAAAAGAGTGGGAATTTTCAACGTTTCGATCATTTCCGAGGAAGCGGATTTTGAGCTGTTCAAGCATTTTGGCTTCCAGAGCGGTAACTCCGTCAATAAGTTTGAAGATTATCCGTATGCTCTCAGAAGCGAAAACTATCTGCTGTACATCACCAAAGGCACGAATGCCGTTATCAGCGCACAGGTCGCCCAAGAGATCGATCTCGGCACGCATACCATGTTCATAGCTGACGTTACCGATGCTAAGGTTTTCTCGGACGCGCCCGCGGCTACCTATGCTTTTTATCACAGCAATATCAAGCCGAAGCCCCAGAAGCGTGAAACGAAGAAAACCCTTTGGCGTTGCTCCGTTTGCGGATATGAATACGAGGGAGAGGAGCTTCCCGAGGATTTCATCTGCCCGCTTTGCAAGCATCCGGCCTCCGATTTTGAAAAGGTTGAGGCATAAATTTAGTGAATAAGTAAAAGTGAAGAGTGAAGAGAATCGGGTCAGCGATGCTGACGATTTATATAACGAACCCTCAGTCTGCTTGACTGAGGGTTCGTTTTTGCTTATTGACCGTTAAAAATCTTTAACGATATTTTCGCAGTTCTTCACGGTAAGCCTGTTATCGTTCGCAAAGGTATTTCCGCTGATTTCTATATCGCTTGAGGATTTAATATTCATGCAGGTATCGCCGTAATCCTTAAACTCGTTACCGATGATTTTGATGTTCTTATGAACAGCACCGGAGTGAATGACGTTTTCGGGCTTAATGAGTATCGCGTGGTCGGCGCAATGCTCAAAGACGTTGTCCTTGATAGTAACGTCGCAGCACATACCGCTTTCATACCAGCTGGAAGCATCATCCGAAAGGAGTATACCGCTCATAGATGTGCTTACAAAACGGTTGCTCTCAATTACGGATTTTCCCCTTGTGGTAAGCAGAATTCCCCTCGTGATGATGCGGGTCATAACGTTATTTTTAAACTCTAATTCAGGACACATGGTAACATCCTCAATGCAGTGACCGATTTTCGCGTTTTCAGTGTTATCAAGCGCAATTTCAAGCTGATACTCATTGATAAGTTTTGATGAAATCGCCGTTGCCCTGCCGCATTCCAGCATGGTGGCGGGGTTGATAAAGGCGATCTCGTCTCCCAAATGGATCGGGTTGAAGCCATGTGCCTGCGGGTGCATAAATTGAACGGTGATCTTGTTTGCCTCGATACTTTTTATTTTGAAGTGTACGCCGTGAACGTTGATGCAGTCGTCACACGCGCCGTCAAAATAGCTGTTTTCAACGGTTACCTTGCCTTTGCACATGCATATCTGAATAAAATCGGCGGTGGAGGCAACGAGCCTGCCGCTGTTTTTATTTGGGGAAAAGTCAAGCTTATTCAAGGTGATATTCTCAGTGTTCTGCGCTACGATAGCAAGAGAGTAATTGAAGCGCTGGGAAACGCTGTTTAGTGTAATATCTTTGCAGAAATCAATGAAAATCCCCACGTTATCGCGCCTGTTGTGGAAAACGTAATATCTGTCACCGATTTCTATTTGACTGTTATTGAGATAATAGATGCGCACCTTACCGTCGCCTAAATCCTTTGCTTTTATGGCGGATAAAAAGAGGTGGTGCGTTCTTTTTATGGTGTTGGGCGTATCCTTTTTAACGCAGCCTGTGTGCCACGCGGCTCGGTATTTTTTCAGCGCGTCCGTTTTATAATCCACGCCGTTGAAATAAAGCTTTCCGCCCTCAACGCTGTAGGTACTGCATGCGTCTATCTGAAAATCAACGAAGTGCTTTCCCTTGGCGATAACTGCCATTTCGTGCATATCTGGGTTTTCAACGTCGATCTCAATATCGTTTATCTCGATGTTTTCGCAGTGCTGCAGGGCGGCGTTGGTCGCCGTGCCGCAGACAATGAATTTCGCGCCGTTCCCCTCTATCCTCAAATCCTTGATGTTTTTGAGATTCAGGGCGGTTCTCACCCTGTGGGGGATTTCGCCTTTTTTAAACTCTTTGTCGCCCACCGTGTTGGTGATATAAAGCATTTCATATTCAAGCTCGGCGGCGTCTATGTAATAATTTCCGCTTTCAAAAACGAGGGCCTTCTCGCCGTCTATCTCGGAAAGCTTGTTAAAAAGAGCGGCAAGCGCAGAGCCAACGTGACTATCTGGGACAATTTTATATTCGGCGGCATTTATAACTGTCATATTTTTACCTCATATTTCAATGTTGAGTTCTTTGATCTTTTCACGAAGCGCCAGCCAATCCTGAAAGGCAAGCTCCTTGTTGTTGGGATTTCTGAGAATTGCGGCAGGGTGGAAGGTGCCCATCATCAGCACACCGTTTTTCTCAATGAAAACGCCGTGCTCCTTCGTTACTCTGAAGTCGGGGCTGATAAGCCTTTGGGCGGAAATTCTGCCCACGCATACCACGATCTTTGGTCTGATGATCTTAAACTGCTCGCGAAGCCATTCAATGCAAACGTCCTGCTCCTCAGGCTTGGGATCTCTGTTTTTCGGCGGGCGGCATTTCACCATGTTGGCGATATAAACATTTTTATCCCTGCTAAGATCGATAGCCGCAAGGAATTTATCGAGAAGCTGGCCGCTCCTTCCAACGAAGGGCATACCCTGCAGATCCTCGTTTTCGCCCGGGCCTTCGCCGATAAGCATTATATCCGCGTCCTTTTTGCCAACGCCGAAAACCACGTTCGTTCTGCCCTCGCAAAGTCCGCATTTTGTGCAGTCTGCACATTTAAGTTCAAGTTCGTCTAATGTCATTTTTCATCACCGAATAAAAGTATATCAAATTCCTTATTGAAAAACAATTGAAATAGGTATAAAATATATGCAAGATTTTAAATAAGGAGAAGAATTATGGAAAATAATGAAGTTTTAGTTGAAATATCAGCACGTCATCTTCATCTTTCTCAGGCTGATCTTGAAACGCTTTTCGGAGAGGGCTATCAGCTCACCGTAAAGAAAGAGCTTTCCCAGCCCGGTCAGTTCGCATGTGAGGAGAGAGTAAAGGTAGTTGGCGCAAAGGGCGAATTTCCCGCCGTTTCAGTTCTTGGCCCTGTAAGAAACGCCACTCAGGTTGAGATATCTTTAACGGACGCCCGCTCCATCGGCGTAGTTGCTCCCGTAAGAGAGAGCGGAGATATCGCAGGCTCGGGAAGCTGCAAGCTTGTTGGCCCTAAGGGCGAGATCGAGCTGAAGGAAGGCGTTATCGCCGCAAAGCGCCACATCCACGCTACCACTGCTGACGCTGAGAGAATGGGCGTTGAAAACGGACAGATCGTTTCCGTTGAGATCCCCACCTCAAACGGCAGAAATCTTATTTTCGGCGATGTTGTAGTAAGAGTTTCCGATTCCTACGCCCTTGCGATGCACATTGATACCGACGAATCAAACGCCGCAGGCATGGCCCCCAACACCATCGGCAGAGTTATTAAATAGTATAAGGCGAAATTTACTTATAGCAGTAAAGCGCGCATCTTTTTAATTATCTGTATTAAACAAATAAAGACTGCAAGCCTTTAGGTTTGCAGTCTTTTGTATTTTAATAGTATGAAAGATGTCCGGATTCAAGGGCTTGTATTTTACCGTTTTCGTCGCAAACGATAGATCTGTAATAATAATCGTTCACTTCTCTTGTTATGAAAGAAATCAAATCTTCGAAATTTTCGGAAAACTCGAAATAAGAGTCAGATATTTCAACAACCCAAAAGTCCTCATCAGTTTCATCCTCTCTTGCTTCCAAACCGTTTTCCTTGGCAAAATCGATGGCTGATTGGCTATCTGAAAAAACTGCGAACGCCGAACCCTTATAATACCAAACCTTTTCTTTGTTCGCATTTTCAGTGTATGAATAGGAGCCGTTTCCTATAAGAAGCTCAACGTCCTTTACTCTCGGATCCTGAGTAAATTCTCTGAGCTTTTCAAACGGAGATATTTTGTCCTCTTTTTTATAAAGAACGTCATCACTTTCGTCAGGCTCTCCGTTTTCATCCAAATATGCGGAATAGTAATGATAGCCGTCTTTATCGTTATAGTATGCCTCGCTGATATAAGCGTTGCCTTCCTCAACACTGTAAAGCAGCTTATTCGGAAACTCCTCCGATTCATTACCGGTTATTGAAACCGTTATGTAATCCGCTCCGTATTCCGATTCTTTATTAAGCTCGTAAAGGGATACGCTGAAATCTGCGCCTTTAACGTCAAGGCTTTCTCTTTCACCGTCACTGTCAACATATAATACTTCTATTTCATCTCCGTTTTTAGAGGTGAAATAATAAGAAAACGCATCCTCCCCGTAACCCCTATAATCGGCGTAAACGAGCGTGTCTCCGTCGTAATAATAATCAACCGCGGTTGCGGTTTCATCATCATTTTCGGTTTTCTTCGTTAAATCGTTAAAATCGGGAACGAGATAATAATCGATCTCGTTAAGTTCGCCCATAATTTCGTCGAAGGTTTTTGATCCGTTAAACCGCTCCAAAACAGAGCCTTTGGCGGGATCGGCATTGCCGTTATTCTGAAAAGAGCAGGCAGTCAGAGACAATACTGCCAAAACAACGAAAACGATTTTCATCCATTTTTTACTCATATGACGTATCCTCCGTTATTATTTCTTAAGTTCACTATAGCAGTTAATAAATAAAATGTCAATATATTCACCCGGTGAGGTGCGGGCATAAGAAATAGCGCAAGCAAAATGCCTGCGCTTTTTTTGGCACCCCAAGTAGGAATCTCTACTTGTTATCGAAACCTCCCCCGGAGG
>JAFLRY010000015.1:31889-44876 GCA_022511205.1 Eubacterium sp.
AAAAAAAGCGCAAGCAAAATGCCTGCGCCGTTTTTTGGCACCCCAAGTAGGAATCGAACCTGCATCTAATCCTTAGGAGGGACTTATTCTATCCGTTGAACTATTGGGGCGTTTTGTATTCGTTGTTATATTATATATTAAGCAGACGTTATTGTCAATCTAAAAAGCGCCTGCAAGGGCGCAAATGAAACGAATGATTTGAATTCCAATATATAGGTAAATCATAAAAGTATTAAAATTTTACCACAATATATAGTACTTTTTTCGGCTTTTGTTTCAAAAAGGTTACAAAGGTGTCTTTTTGATGAGCGATTTTTTAAATTTTTTACAAAAAAACGCTTTCCCGCTTTAACACGTAAAAACAAAACGAACACAACATCTTGTTTTTTTTAGATCTTTTTACATTTTTCGTAATATTCAATTTGTGCATGTTCCACAAATTTGAAAAAAATTTAAGTTTGACACATTATGCAAAAATAACTATAATTGCTTTTGTTTGAGAAATACTAAAGGTAAATATGGGGCTTAAAGGTTAAAATTTCCCGAACGAAAGCCCGTAACGAACAGACAAACCTGACCTGATTCTCGATAATAAAAGGAGATTAAGATGATTAACGAATCGTACGTTGCCGCTGCGAAGCATCTGTCAAGAGCTTTTCTGGTAACGGTAGTTGCGTTTATTCTGATGATGTGCTTTTTCGCGGTAAACGCTTTTGCGGGCGTGCTGAAGGAGTACAACATCGTTATCAACGATAACGGTTATGAATACACGATTGCAACTGATGAGACTCAACCACTCGATATCCTGAACAGCACCGGTATAAAGCTCGGTGCAAAAGACAAACTTAATATCACTGCCTTTAAAGAAAACGTCGGCGGAACTATTATTATAGACAGATACAATACCATTATCATTGATTTTAACGGTATCATTAAAACCTACGGCGTCTATGCAGATACAGTCGGTGAAGCCTTTGCCGAGGTGGACGTTAACATTGAGGACTGCCTGGTGAATTATGAAAGCTCCGCTCCTGTTGAAAACGGAATGGTGATCACGGTAAATTCGCCGAACGCCGTAACCGTAAGGGCAGACGGCAAAACGCACGAGCTTGGCATAGTAAACGGAACGGTAGGAGACGTACTTTCCGAGTTGAATATCAAGCTTAGCGGCGATGATTATTTGAATTATTCAAAGAGTACCCCCGTTACGGACGGTATGGTCATCAGAGTTTACAGAGTTGAAGCGAAAACCGTAACCGAAAAGCAGACAATAGCTTACAGCGTTAAGCAGATCGAGGACGGCTCCCTTGAAAAGGGAAAAACAAAGCTGGAAACTGCCGGCGTAAACGGTGAAAAAACCGTAACCTACGAAGTGGTATACGTTAACGGAGAGGTAAAAGAGAAAAAGCAAATTTCTTCGACCGTTACGAAAGAACCCGTTGACGAAGTAAAGCGCGTAGGTACTAAAGTAAACGTTATAAACACCACCAGCGCGAATAATTATAAAGATTATACCGTAGGGCAGATAATCAGCGGAAAGTATACGCACTACTGCGCCTGTGAAGTCTGCTGCGGTAAGTCGAACGGCGTGACCGCATCCGGTAAAAAGGTTCAAAACGGTATGGAAGATCCGTATTATATCGCCTGCAACTGGCTGCCTCTTGGCTCTGTTATAGAGGTAAACGGAACTACCTATACGGTAGTTGACAGGGGCGGAAATCTTTCGAGGCAGGGCAGAATAGATATATTCACTCCCGAGGGTCACGAAGCCGCTGTAAACTACGGTACCGGTTCCTGCACGATCAAAATAGTAAGATTAGGTTGGTAAACAAATCTATCAAACCGCAGCATGAACGCTGCGGTTTTTTGCTTCTGTATCATACCAGTGAGACGTTATCTTTCGGCGGGGGAGCAGTGCTTTTCTCTTTCAGCAGCGCGTTTTGGGCAATCATATCGCAAAGCTCGCCGTAGGATATCCCGCTCGCGGCGGCCTCCTGGGGCAGCAGGCTGGTGGGCGTCATTCCGGGCAGAGAGTTTGCTTCAAGGAAATAGATCTCATTTTTACCGTTCATGATAAAATCTATCCTTGAATAGAATTTGAGATGAAGTATCCCGTGGAGCTTCAGCGCCAGCTCCTGCATTTGATTTGCTACATATACGGGTATATTCGCGGGGCAGATCTCCTGTGTAAACCCCGCCTGATATTTATTCTTATAATCGTAAAATCCGCTTAAAGGTTTGATTTCAATCACGGGAAGAGCTCTGCCGCTTAAAATACCTACGGAAAACTCCCTACCGTCGAGCTTTTCCTCTATTAAAACATCATTATCGTATTTTTTTGCAAGATTAAGCGCCGTATTCAGCTCGGAAAAATCGTTAACAACGGACACGCCGATGCTTGATCCGCCGCCGATCGGCTTGACTACACAGGGAAAATTCACAGAAGGGTCTTTAACGTTCACGCACCATTTCGCCGTTCTTACACCGTGGGCGGCGGCCAAAAGCTTGGAAAGGTTTTTATCCATAGACAGCAGGCAGCCGTCCTGATCCGATCCCGTGTAGCGGATTCCGTTCAAGCTGAGCAGCGCCTGGATTTTTCCGTTTTCGCCCACGTCTCCGTGGAGCGCAAGAAAAACGATATCTCCCTTTTTGCACGCTTCAATAACGTTCGGACCGATATCAGCTCCGCCAAGTTTCTCCCTATTAAATTCGGGAGCTTTTTCCGAAACGGAGAATTCCTTTATATCGCTTAAAACGCTTGTAAAGACCAAATCATCAATGTTTTTGATCCCGAAATATAAATCGATTATGCAAACCTCATGCCCTTTCTCTATAAGGGCCCTTGCGATTTTTGAAGCGGAGGAAAGAGATACGTCTCTTTCGGGGCTTAGCCCGCCTGCCAGCACGGTGATTTTCATAAAACACACACTTTCTATTCTTATTTAATATAATTATATTCAAAAGCATATGCGCTTAAAATCTCAAATTATGCTTTACAGTATGCAAAAAGTGTTGTAAAATCAGCTTATGAAAAGCTTAGATAATTATATTGCCGATGGTGAATACGGCAAAAGGGGATACCTTAAGGAAAATTACAGAGTTTTTAATATTAAGGACAGCAGAGGCGGAGATTTTGCTTTTCACTATCACGAGTTTGATAAGATAGTGCTTTTTATCGCCGGAAGTGTAACGTATATCGTTGAGGGCAGGGAATACGTTTTAAAGCCCTACGATATTCTTTTGGTGCGCCACGGTGATATTCATAAGCCGATCATTGATTCCTCAACGGAATACGAGCGAATCGTGATATGGCTTGATAACGGCTTTTTAAAGACCAATCACGCGTTGGATTCTTGCTTTGACGTGGCGGTTGGTTCATCCCGCCTGCTGAGGCTTTCCGGTGAAAAGCGGGCTAAAATATTCAGTGTTGCGCGGGAGTTTATCGGAGACGGTGAAAGTGAATTCGCAAACGATTTAATGAGAGATACGCTGCTGCTTCAGCTTTTGATACTGATAAACAGAGCCGTCACCGACGAAAGCGAAGCCGTGGATTTCGTCAGCGACAGCCGCATAGACTCCGTTATAGATTATATCAACGCAAATCTGCTTTCAGAGCTGTCTGTTGAAAAGATAGCGAAGGAGTTTTTTATCAGCCGCTATTATCTTATGCACCGCTTCAAGGAACTGACGGGGAAAACCGTGCTTTCCTATATTCAGTCCAAACGCCTTTTGCGCGCCGCCGCCCTGCTGGGCAAAGGTTGCTCTGCTAAGGAAGCCTGCTATAAAAGCGGTTATCGGGATTATTCGGTTTTTCTTAAGGCGTTTAAAAAGGAATTTGATATTACGCCTACTGAATATAAAAGGCAATAAAATTAATTTTTATTGCAAAAAGACGATCCTTACTATATAGTATAAATATATATGTTTTTATTGGAGCTGTATTATGAACAACACATTGTATTACACGAAAAAAGCAAAATATTTTGAGGAAGCGCTCCCCGTTGGCAACGGCAGATTAGGGGCGATGGTCTACGGTGATTTCAAAACCGAAAAGCTGGTTTTAAACGAGGATACCCTGTGGAGCGGATATCCTAAGGATCTCAATACGAAGGATGCGAAGGATCATCTTGATGATATAAGAAAAGCAATTTTCAGCGGAGAGCTTGACAAAGCCGAAAAGCTTGGAAACAGTGAGTTTCACGGCCATTGGTGTGAAAGCTACCTCCCTTTCGGGAATCTTATGATTCAGTTTACGTCGCGTATTGAAAAGGGCGGTTATGCCAGAAGGCTTGATATTTCAAAGGGTGTTGCCTGCACTTCATCCGTGGGACTTAAGGAAACTGTTTTTGTTAGCAAGCCGGCGGATATGATCGTTGTTAACCTTAAGTCTGTTTTGGGCTTTTCCTGTGATATCACCTTTGAAAGCCAGTTGAATCACAACGTTTTTACCCGCGAGGATTCCCTTGTTATGGAGGGCTTTGCGCCCGAGATATGTCAGCCCCCGTATTATCACGTATCAGATCCTGTAATTTACGGCAAAAACGCAATGGAATTTGCCGGAGTAGCAAAGGTTTTGGGAAATGCCGTATTTGAAAACGGCAAAATAGTCGTACGAAATCAGAAGGAGATCACGATCTTAATAAGCCTTGCCACTTCTTTTATCGATCATAAAACGATGCCCACCGCCAACGCGCTTGAAAGGGCGTTTAAGCGCTTTAAGAACGTAAAGCCGTACTACGTTATGCTTAACGAGCACGTTGCCGATTTCTCATCCCTTTTCAACAGGGTTGAATTTGAGCTTGAGGGCGAAAGCTCCGAGCTTCCCACTGATAAAAGGCTTGCAGCTTTCAAAAAGGGCGCACAGGATAACGCCCTCGTGGCGCTTCTTTTCCAGTACGGCAGATACTTAACGATCTCCGCTTCAAGGCCCGGCAGCGCCGCCATGAATCTTCAGGGCATTTGGAACGAACACGTGCGCGCGCCGTGGAGCTCTAATTACACGATCAATATAAACACCCAGATGAATTACTGGTGTACCGATATATGCAATCTTTCCGAATGCTTTGAGCCGCTTGTGGAGCTTGTTAAGAAGCTGGCGGAAAACGGCAGGGTTACCGCGAGGGATTATTATAACTGCTCCGGTTTTTGCTCTCATCATAATTCGGACATCTGGGGAAATACGAATCCCGCCGGGCATCCTAACGGAGACGGCAACGATTCCACCTATTCCATATGGCAGGCAAGCGCGCCGTGGCTTCTCGTTATGCTTTACGACCATTATCTTTACACCGGCGATGAAGCGTATTTGGAGGAGATCAAGCCGCTTTTCAAAGAAAATCTCGATTTTTACAAGGATTTTCTCGTTGAGCACAACGGAGAGCTTGTTACCTGCCCGTCAATATCACCTGAGAATAGATATGTACACGAAGGCAGGTCTCACGCGCTGACGTATATGCCCTCTATGGATAGAGAAATTTTGTACGATTTCTTTAAAATTTGCAGAACGCTGGGCTTTGATGCGCCTGAAATCGATCAGGTAAAGCCCGCTTCCGACGGCAGAATACCTGAATGGTGCAATGAGTACGGCGAAAAAGAGCTTGAACACCGCCACGTCAGCCATCTCTACTGCATCTATCCGTCGCCCTTTGAGTGCGATCAGGAGCTTAAGAGCGCCGCGGAAAAGTCACTGTATAAGAGGGGCTTCGGTGGTACAGGCTGGAGTCTCGGCTGGAAGGTTTGCCTTTGGGCAAGGCTTGGAAACGCTGAGAACGCTTATCAGCTTATCAAAAATCAGCTCACACCCATTAAGGCGGGAAAAAATCTACGGCTTTCAATGGGCGGCACGTATCCGAATATGTTTGACGCGCATCCACCCTTCCAGATAGACGGAAATTTCGGCGTGACAGCAGGAATTGCTGAGATGATCAAAAACAACGCCATGCCCGAAAACTGGAACGGAAGCATAAAAGGGCTTAAGCTGAAGGGCGGCAAGGAGCTCAGCGGCAAGATTGTAAACGGAAAACTGGTTTAAATTGCCGAAATAATACTATTGACAAATCAAAGATCCTTTGATATTATATTTTTAACATCATTACTTTAAACCGTTGAAGCGGAGATAAAAGCAGGATACGAACTCACAGAGAGCCGCGGGAGCTGGAATGCGGCAGTAACACGGCCTGCTAAATGGACCGCCGAGGGCACGGCAAACGGCAGAGTGTTCTGCTTATTATCCCGTGACGTAAGGCCTACGTTAGTGGTCGGGGGTATGATAGTACCCTGCAGAGATACGAAGCCTTCTTCGTGAAACAGGGTGGCACCGCGATAATGTATCGTCCCTGGCAGCAGTATAATAATACTGCTGCCGGGGATTTTTTGTTTTCCCGCTCTGCAAAAATGCCGATTGAGCAAAAGGAGGAAGAATATGAAAATCAGACCAACGTTTGATGAGGCGAAGAAGCTTGCTGAGGGCTACAAAACGCTACCGCTGTCTATGGAAATCGAGCTGGAACTTACTCCGCTTCAGGTGCTTAAAAAGCTGAAAAGGATCAGCACTCACTGCTATATGCTGGAATCCTGCGAGGATTCGGAAAATTGGGGAAGATACACCTTCCTCGGATATGATCCAAAGACGGAGATAAGCTGTATCAATTATAACGTTACGGTAACCGATGAATACGGCGTTATGAGATACCACGAAAACCCGCGCCCATTCGTTCAGCGGCTTCTTGATGAGCACAAAAGTCCAAGGCTTGAGTATCTTCCTACCTTTACCGGCGGACTTGTGGGCTATTTCGGATACGACTATATAAAATATAGCGAACCCTCTCTTGAGCTTGACGCTGAGGACGACGGAAACTTTAAGGACGTAGACCTTATGCTTTTTGATAAGGTGATCGCCTTTGACAACAGGGAGAAAAAAATAATCCTCATCTGCAATATGCAAACCGATAATTTTGATGATAACTACTCCTCCGCTGAAAAAGAACTGGAGATAATGGCGAATATTATTGAAAACGGCGAGGAAGCCGAAATAGAAAAACCCGTTTTAAAAAGTGAATTTGAATCGCTTTTCAGCAGCGAGGAATACGGCAATATGGTTGAAAAAGCAAAGCACTATATCCGTGAGGGCGATATTTTCCAAGTCGTGCTTTCAAACAGGCTTCAGGCGCAGATGGAGGGCTCGCTTTTCGGCACGTATGAAGTGCTCAGAAAGCTGAATCCCAGCCCGTATATGTTCTATTTCTCATCGGATGATATCGAGATCGCGGGCGCTTCTCCCGAAACGCTTGTGAAATTAACGAACGGCACGCTTTACACCTATCCCCTTGCCGGCAGCAGACCGAGGGGCAAAACTCCTGAGGCGGATAAGTCGTTGGAGAAAGAATTGCTTGGTGACCCGAAGGAGCTTTCGGAGCACAATATGCTGGTGGATCTTGGCAGAAACGATCTGGGCAGGATAAGCAAGTTCGGCACTGTTGAGGTGGAGGAATACCACAATATTCTCAAATTCAGCCATATTATGCATATAGGCTCAACCGTCAGGGGTCAGATACGAGATGATAAAAGCGCGATCGACGCTGTTGATGCTGTTCTTCCGGCAGGCACGCTTTCGGGCGCGCCGAAGATCAGAGCAATGGAGATAATAAACGAGCTGGAAAACAACAAGCGTGGGATATACGGCGGCGCCATAGGCTATATAGACTTTACGGGAAATCTTGATACCTGCATAGCTATAAGGATCGCCTATAAAAAGCGGGGAAAGGTTTATATCCGCTCGGGCGCGGGGATCGTTGCGGATTCCGATCCCGTTAAGGAACACACGGAGTGTATCAATAAAGCCAAAGCCGTAGTTAGAGCGTTGGAGATCAGTGGGGAGGAAGCGAAATGATTTTACTTATAGATAATTACGATTCCTTTTCATATAACCTATATCAGCTTATCGGCTCGATCGATCCCGACATAAAGGTTATACGCAATGACGAAATGACTGTAGAGGAAATCAAAGCGCTTGCCCCCAAATACATAATCCTTTCACCCGGACCGAAAAGACCGAAGGACGCGGGAGTTTGTATTGAGGTGGCAAAAAAGCTCGGAAGGACTTCAAAAATTTTAGGCGTATGTCTCGGTCATCAATCCATATGCGAGGCGTTCGGCGCAACAGTCAGCTACGCAAAGGAGCTTATGCACGGCAAGCAGAGCGTTGCGGAAATAGACAATACGGACGAAATATTTAAAAATCTTCCCGAGAAAATAACCGTTGCCCGCTATCATTCCCTTGCGGCGCTGCCCGAAACAATGCCTGATTGCTTGAAGATCATCGCGCAAACGGTTGACGGAGAAATAATGGCGGTAAGGCACAGGGAGCTTCCCATCTGGGGACTTCAGTTCCACCCCGAATCAATAATGACCCCTCAGGGGAAAATCATACTCGAAAACTTTTTAGGAGGAAAACAAAATGCTTAAAGAATTACTTGCAAAGGTTGCGGCAAAGGAGAACCTTTCTTACGATGAGGCAAAGGAAGCCGTACTCGAAATTATGAGCGGAGAATGTTCGCCCGTCCTGATTTCCGCGTTTCTTACGGCGCTGGCTATGAAGGGCGAAACGGATGAGGAGATCGCCGGCTGTGCGGACGGTATGCGAAGCAAGGCTACTTATTTTGAAAATGATTTCGAAACCCTTGATATCGTCGGCACGGGCGGAGACAGATCAAACAGCTTCAATATCTCCACCTCTGCATCTATTATAATCGCCGCGGCGGGAGTAAAGGTTGCAAAGCACGGCAACGTTGCCGCATCGTCAAAAAGCGGATCTGCCGATTGCCTTGGAGCGCTCGGCGTTGAGGTGAATGCTGAGCCTGAAATCATGAAAAAATCCCTCGAGCAGGCGAACATATGCTTTCTATTCGCCCAGAGATACCATTCGGCAATGCGCTTCGTGGGTCCCATAAGAAGGGAGATCGCCATAAGAACGGTATTCAACATTCTCGGTCCGCTCACCAACCCCGCAAGGGCGCAAATGATGATGCTGGGCGTTTTCAGCAAGCCATACGTTGAAAAAATTGCAAATGCTCTCGTGAAGCTGGGCGTTAAAAATGCTCTGGTTGTCTATGGCGAGGACGGTATTGACGAGGTCAGCGCCTGCGGTGAAACGTTTATTGCGGAGATCAGGGATGAGGATATCAAGTATTACACAGTCAAACCAGAGGATTTTGGCTTTGAGCGTTGCAAAAAAGAAAACTTGATGGGCGGTACTTCCGCGGAGAATGCTGAGATCACGAAAAACGTGCTCAGCGGAAAAGGAACGCAGGCACAGCGCGCGGAGGTGGTTTTAAACGCCGGCGCGGGTATATTCGTTGCTGAAAAAGGCAAATTAACGCTTGCTGAATCCATCAAAATGGCAGAGGAGATCATAGACAGCGGCAAGGCAATGGCAACGCTTGAGGAGTTTATCAGAATAACGAATGAGTAGAACTATTTTAAATGAGATCGCCGATTTCACAAGAGAGAGATACAAAAAAATAATATCCAAGCGCCCATTTGAGCAGGTGAAAGCAGAGGCGCTTGCGCTTCCAAAGGGAGATTTCGCTTTTGAAAGGGCGCTTAAAAAGGAAGGGCTTTCCTTCATCTGCGAGATAAAAAAGGCAAGCCCCTCTAAAGGACTGATTGCTCCCGATTTCCCCTATCTCGAGATCGCCAAAGAATATGAGGCGGCGGGTGCGGACTGCATTTCCTGCCTTACTGAGCCCCATTGGTTTCTCGGAAGCGATGAATATTTAAAGGAAATTGTTTCGACGGTTTCCATTCCCGTTCTCCGCAAGGATTTTACGGTATGCGATTACCAGATATACGAGGCAAAGCTTCTCGGCGCTTCTGCGGTATTACTTATCTGCGCTTTGCTTGATACCGAAACGATCAGAGAATATATTAAAATCTGTGACAGCTTGGGGTTTTCGGCGCTCGTGGAAGCCCACGATGAAGAAGAAATCAAGTCAGCCCTTTCCGCGGGGGCAAGGATAATAGGCGTGAACAACAGAAATCTTCACGATTTTACCGTTGACGTGAATAATTCCACCCGATATAGGAGTATGATCCCGCAAAATGTGGCTTTCGTCAGCGAAAGCGGTATAATGTGCAGGAACGATATTGAAGTGCTGATAAACAACAAGACGAACGCCGTTTTGATCGGTGAAACACTGATGAGAGCCAAGGACAGAACGGCGGCGCTGAAGGAGCTTAAAGGTGAGTAAAATAAAAATCTGTGGGCTCAGGAGAGAGCAGGACATAGATTACGTCAATGAATTAAAGCCCGATTTCATCGGCTTCATTTTGACGACGGGCTTCAGGAGAAGCATAACAAGGGAAACGGCGAAGGTGCTGAAAAACCGTCTTTCAAAGGAGATCACTGCCGTGGGCGTGTTCGTTAATGAAAGCGCCGAGGTGATAAACTCCTTCGTAGCTGAGGGAATTATAGATATCGTTCAGCTTCACGGAAATGAGAGCGCTGAGCTTTGCAAAAAAATCAACGCCCCCGTTATCAAATTTCTGAAATGCGATAACGGCGTTGAGGAAAAAATAATTGCTTACGAAAACGCCGTAGATTATTTTTTATTCGATTCAGGCACAGGCACGGGAAACACCTTTGACTGGAGCAAGATCCCCAAAACGGAGAACCCCTTTTTTCTTGCGGGTGGTCTCAGCGCGGACAATATGAAAAAAGCAATAGAGGAAATAAAACCCTTTGCCGTTGATCTTTCTTCATCGGTGGAAACGGACGGCGTAAAGGATTATGAAAAAATAAAAAAGGTTACGGAGATAGTGAAAAATGAGTAAAGGAAGATTCGGAATTCACGGCGGGCAGTACATTCCCGAAACGCTGATGAATGAAATCATTAATCTTGAAAATGCCTATGAGCATTATAAAAACGATCCCGATTTTATCGCGGAGCTTGACGCGCTCAACAGGGAATACGCCGGCAGACCGTCGCTTCTCTATTACGCGGAGAATATGACCAAGGATCTCGGCGGCGCGAAGATCTATCTCAAACGGGAGGATTTGAACCACACGGGCGCCCACAAAATCAATAATGTTTTAGGTCAATGCCTGCTTGCTAAAAAAATGGGAAAGACCCGCGTCATCGCCGAAACGGGGGCGGGTCAGCACGGCGTTGCCACCGCCACCGCGGCGGCGCTTATGGGGCTTGAATGCGAGATTTTCATGGGCAAGCACGATACGGAGCGTCAGGCGCTCAACTGCTACAGAATGGAGCTTCTCGGCGCGAAGGTACACCCTGTCACCACCGGCACGATGACCTTAAAGGATGCTGTTAACGAAGCAATGCGCGAGTGGGTTTCGAGAGTGGACGACACGCTTTACGTTTTAGGCTCGGTCATGGGACCCCATCCGTTTCCAACGATCGTCCGTGATTTCCAGAGCGTTATCAGCAAGGAGGCAAGGGAACAGATCCTTGAAAAAGAGGGCAGGCTTCCGAGCGTCGTAGTTGCCTGTGTCGGCGGCGGCTCAAACGCAATGGGAATGTTTTATAATTTTATCAACGATGAAGAGGTTAAGCTCATCGGCTGTGAAGCTGCCGGAGAGGGTGCTGATACGGAGCGCACCGCGGCAACTATGGCAACGGGAACGCCCGGCGTTTTCCATGGAATGAAGTCATATTTTTGTCAAGATGAGTACGGTCAGATCGCGCCGGTTTACAGTATTTCGGCAGGGCTTGATTATCCGGGCGTAGGCCCTGAGCATGCGCATCTAAAGGATATCGGCAGGGCGGAATACGTTCCGGTTACGGACGAGGAAGCCGTACAGGCGTTTGAGTATATCGCGAAAACGGAGGGCATCATCTGCGCCATAGAGAGCGCCCACGCCGTTGCCCACGTTATGCGGATCGCATCGAAAATGAGCAAGGACGATATCATAATTTGCTGCCTTTCGGGCAGGGGAGACAAGGACGTTGCCGCCATAGCAAGATACAGGGGGAAAGAGATTTATGAGTAAGATTTTAGATGCTTTCAAAAACGGAAAGGCATTCATCGGCTTCATTACGGCGGGCGATCCCGATTTGGAAACCAGCGAAAAAATAATGGTCAAAATGGCGCAGGCGGGCTGTGACCTTATCGAAATAGGAATACCTTTTTCCGATCCGATAGCCGAAGGGCCTGTCATTCAGGATGCAAATATTCGATCACTTTCTCAAGGTACTACCACTGATAAGGTTTTTGAGCTCACCGAGAGGGTCTCAGAGCAGGTAAATACTCCACTCGTTTATATGACCTACCTTAACGTGCTGTTTAAATACGGCTATGATAAATTTCTTGAAAAAGCGAAAAAGAGCGGGATCAGCGGCGTTATTATTCCCGATCTTCCCTTTGAGGAAAAGGAGGAGCTTCAGAGCGTTGCTGATACATACGGCATAGACGTGGTTTCTCTTATCGCGCCAACCAGCGAAAACAGGATCAAAATGATCGCCGCACAGGCAAAAGGATTTATATATGAGGTTTCCTCGTTGGGCGTTACAGGCGTGAGAAGCGAGATCAAAACCGATCTGGATGCCATCACCAAGGCGGTAAGGGAAGTAACGGATGTTCCCGCGGCTATCGGTTTCGGTATCAACACGCCCGAGCAGGCAAAAAAATACGCCGCCATAGCAGACGGAGTGATAGTAGGCTCGGCGATAGTGAAGCTTGTTGCGCAGTACGGGAAGGATGCACCTGAGAAGGTTTACGATTACGTTAAGGAAATGAAGGACGCGATAAGATAATAAATTGGTTCGATCATCTAAGTCTTAGGGCGGCAAAAGCCGCCCTTTTCAAATTTGCTTTGCCCGCACTTGACAAATTCAGGCATATGTATTAAAATGTGTTAGCATTGAAAAGTTAAGCGATATTTCGCCAATACTTTTCATATATTAATATAAATACAACGAGGTGTAACTCAGTTTGGCTAGAGTGCCTGCTTTGGGAGCAGGATGCCGCAGG
>JAFLRY010000016.1 GCA_022511205.1 Eubacterium sp.
AAATGAGATACTTATGTATTTCAGGAATATCCGCAAGAATGCGACGGACGTTTATTTGGGCGATTCAATTGAAATGGATAAGGACGGTACGCCGCTGACAATTCAGGAGACTATAAGCGACAGCAGGGATCTTGCCGAGGATCTTGAAACAAAAATCAAATGGGAACAGGTTTCAAAAATCATTCAGAATATCAGTGACGAGCGGGAAAAGGAAATCATAATACTCCGCTACGGTCTGAATAACAAAAAGCCCTTAACGCAGCGGGAAGTGGCGCAAAAGCTCAACATCAGCCGTAGCTACGTTTCAAGAATAGAAAAAAAGGTTTTGGAGGATATAAAAAAGCAATTCTGACAAAACTAAAGCGGAGAGGATCTTCTCTCCGCTTTAATTATTTTATAATCTTATCTTTCAAATATATTTCCGCCGGAGCAATCGATCGCAACCGTCAGTGGAAAATCGCTGAAAGTAAGCTCTTTTACAGATTCACAGCCGAGATCATCGTAGGCGATGACATCACAGCTCGTTATGCATTTTGAGGCAAGCGCTCCGGCGCCGCCGATGGCGCAAAGATAAACCGCCTTGTTGCGGATTATCGCATCGCATACCGCTCTGTTTCGTTCCCCTTTTCCGACCATGGCAACAACGCCTTTATCCAGCAGAAGCGGCGCGAAAACGTCCATTCTGCCTGATGTGGTGGGGCCGCAGGAGCCGACTGCCAAGCCCTCCGGAGCGGGGGTAGGACCGGCATAATATATAACGGCATCCTTTAAATCATACGGAAGCTCGGCACCGTTATTCAGCGCCTCTACTATTCTTTTATGGGCGGCGTCACGGGATGTATAAACCTTTCCCGAGAGTATCACTCTATCTCCCGCCTTAAGCCTTTCGGCATATTCACGAAGCTGTGACGTGTTAATTCTGTACTCCATTTTCTATTTCCCGCAATCTCTTTTTTAATTCTTCGTTTTCATCTTCCAGCGCCTGAAGTATGGCTATGTTTTGATTCAGCTCGCGGTTTGCTTCCCTAAGCTGAAAATCAAGATTCGCGTTTATGATCTCCAGTCTCTGACATTCAAAATTCGCATCCTCAAGAGCCGCCATAAGCCTTGATATTCTCTCTTTTATCACTTCGATATCAATAGAATTCTCCATTTATCCTCACAAAAAATCAATTGTCTTTCGTCTTATTCAGGCTCATAAAACGTCTAAATCATCTCAAAAGAGGCCGCAAAATGTGCGACCTCTTTTTGATTATTATCTGTCTATATCAACGTCTTTTTCAAAATAGCGTGAACCGAACCAGCTTACTTTTGCATCATAAGAATCAATGATGCTTTCCTCAAGGCTGATCTCGGTGGGAAGCTCATTCTGAACAAGCTTCTCCCAAACGGGCAGTTCGTTCGTGCCGCCGAAATACATAATATGATAGCCGACAGTTGTCTTAACGATAGCCACGTCTCCCTCATTGCGTCCGTCAGCGAAGCACCAGTTGTTGAAGGTCTGGATCATCTGACCGGGGTATACGTCCTCATAAAGTCCGCCGTTTTTCTTTGAGCCGTCATCAGCAGTATACTTTTCAGCAAGCTTGCCGAAGGCCTCGGCCGTCTTTTTGCCTGCGTTGAACTCGTCAACAATGCTATTCGCCTTTTTAAGAGCGGCTGCCCACTGATCGTCCGTAGCATCGGTGATTGCGGTCTTATCATCTTTTGTTTCAGGCTGAATGAGAATGTGACGAATATTGATAGTGCCGATCTCAGGCAACGCGGCAGGTGAAAGAACGTAAACTACGCACTTCTCATACTGATAGGAATCGCCGGCCTTACGGTTACCGCTGAAGAGCCAGTCAAGTCCGAAATAATCGCCGTCGTCTGCCTTGCCGATATCGAAGCTCGAGCTTCCGGTGAGATTTGCTCTGGTGGCATAGAGATAAGTTGAGGCAGACTCATCCTCATAATACTTCTTATAGAAGCCGTCCTTTGCGTATTTAACAGCAAGCTCGGTGAAGTTGGAGCCGTCCTCATTGAGTTCCGCCTTGAAATCCTCGGCGTCTTCCTCGCTCTGAGCCTGGAAAATTCTTACGTTAACCGCCATAAGATCGCTCTCGTGGGCTTTCTTATATTCAGCGTAATCTTCATCTGTACGCTCAACGGTAACCTTTTCATCCTCAATTTCTTCTTCGTAGTTTGAGGCGATATAAGCGCGGGTAGCTTCGCGGCGGAACACGCTTTCGGTAACGCCCTTGCCCATGGCCGCAACAAGATAACCGGAAAGTGTGTAGCCGTATTTTGCGCCTGCTTCTCTGTAGCTGTCAAGCGCCTCGTCGATCTCCTTCTGCTGTGATGAGGTGATGGAAGGCTCTTTTCCTTCGTTATCCTTAATTGCCTGGAGATACAGCGCATAGGTGTGGTGGATAGATTCAACTACCTCATCCTGCATATACTGATCCCAAGTGATTTTTTCGCCGTCATCGTTGGTGGTGTGCTGGGTTGAAAACGCCTTATCAAAATCAACGTTATATCCGAGCAACGCCCCGAGACCGGAAGCCTCATAGGCCTCCTGAGTGGATCTGAGATTGTTATAGTACTGAGCGAAATAATAGTTATAGGTGGAAACGGGGATATGGATCTTATCGCCGTCCTCTCCCTTAATGGTAATACCGGTAACCGCGGTAGTCCACTGCAGGGTTGAATGAATGAAGCCCTTGCGGACAACGCCAAAGCCTACGTAAGCAGCAAGAATGCCCACTACTAATACCACGGCAATTACCGATTTGATTATTTTGATCTGATTTGCGGAGATCTTCTTTTTCGATTTAGGATTTACCGCATTCGCCTTTTTAGGCTTTTTTGTTTTTTTAGTTTCCTTTTCACCGTCTGAGATAGAGCCGCCGGTGAATAAATCATTGTTTAAGTCCTTATTAGCCATAATTTCTACTCTTCCTTATACTTTGTGTTAAGTTTACTAAATATTCTACACTAAAATCATCAATATTACAAGAGAAAATTTTTAATATGTAAAATTCCTGCGTTTATTCAGCTACAGCTACCGTAGTTTTATCCATTGCGGAATGCTCGGTAACAACGCATCCGTCGATGAACTCATCCTGTTTTATTTGGTCAGCGTCAGCCTTAGCACTGAATATATAGGACGGGCCGTCATATATGAAAAACATAATATGATAGCCGTACTGACTTTTAACGATGCCAACGTCGCCGTACTTTCTTGAAGAATCTGTTGCCCAGGCCTCAAATTCGGGAACCATCTGACCGAGTTCGGCCTGCGCGATCTCGCCGCCGTAATTTCCGTATCCGCCTGCTGAATTCGAAGCAGTGTCTTCGCTGTATTTTTCGGCAAGCTCTGCAAAGGCTATTTCCGTTTTATCGGAAGCATTGTATTCTTCAAGAATGCTCTGTGCCGTTTCCTCTGCCTTTGCCCATTCCTCTTTCGTGTACTCCTTGTTCGCGGCGGTCTGGCCGTTTTCTTCTGTTTCATCCTCGGAATGAGGCATTATAAGTATATGTCTTACGGAGTAAAGCTCTGTTTCATCAAAAACAGGCTTTGAAAGCTTGAAGAGAAAATCTATACAGCTATACTGAGTATCTACAAAGTAAGCGATGCTTCCAACCGCAGTGTCGGACGAAAATGCCCATTCGGTGATCTCGTCGCTGGCGAACCAGGAATCAAAGCGATCCTTCGTAAAGGTATACTGCATTGAATCAGCGATAGCCTTTACCGCCTCTTTTTCATCCTTGGCATAGCCATAATTAATATACTGCTCTACAAGCTGACCGCATACGTCGGGAATAAGCTTTTCCATATCTTTAACAGATTTTATACGCTTGCAATAAGCCTTTGCCTTTGCTTTGACTGCTTCGATATCCTCGTCCTCTTCAAAAGGCATTTCAATATACGCAAAGGAAACAGCCCTGTATTCATCCTTATTGTCTTCAAAGGCTTTTTTGATCTCTTCCTCGTTTGCTGAAAGGCTGATATTTTTCTGACTGAAATACGACTGAGCAAGATACAAACGCTCGTAGATCGTTCTCATCGTTTTGATACCGCAATATTCTCCGGCGTTTTCAATGAGAAATTCTTTAACGCTCTTATTGAGCTGAGCGGCGTTATTCTGAATATTCGTAATGCTGGATTCAATGCTCTCCTTCTGCTCGTCGGTAAGCTCTACGCCTGCCTCAAGAGCCGCCTCATAGTAAGCGGTGAGATATTGGATCTGCCAGATGGTATCGTCTCTGAACTTCTGTTCCCATGAAATTTTATTGCCGTCATCATCGGTGGTGAACTGATTGGAATAATCCTCATCGACCTTTAAATCGAGATAACCCGACTGTGCGTTTTCGATATAATTGTTTACGGTCAGATTGTAATAGTAATTATAATAACCGACCGATATCTTTTGATTGCCGACTGTCAGCGCGAGATTGCCGGGGGTCATGACCTCATTGCTGTTGGGAGTATATAAATAGCGAATCCCGAAAAAGGCGATAAGTGCCGCAACCGCCGCGCAAACAACAGCGATAACAGCTATCTTAAGCGCTTTTTTGTTTATGATGAAATTTTTCTTGACCTTCTCTTCCTCGTCATCATCTTCATCATCTGCCGCAGGTTCTTGCTTATACTCGCGGATCTCATCACCGGATCCCTTGGGAGCTTCCTCGTTTTCCTGAGCATTCGGATCCTCTTTGCTCTCCTCGGCAACTTCGATTTCATAATCGCTGCCTATCTCGAGATTTCCCTCGAGCGTCGGAGCGGAAGCTTCAAACTCCCATTCCTTATCTTCACCGGACTCTGCCTGCGCGTCCTCCCCTTTTATGTCAGCCTGTTCGTCATCATTTTCTTTTGATTCAGCCTGCGCGTCTTCTCCATCGGTTTCGTCCTTCGCGTCTTCTTCCGCAGACTTTGATTCAGCTTCCTCGTTGCTATCCTCGCACTCAGCCTCCGGGGCTTTCTCCTCGGGCTCTGCCTGCGCGTTTTCCGCGATCTCCTGAGTATCCGCGGCTTCGGCATTCTCCGTATCGGGCGCGGTATTTTCCTCAGCCTGAGATTTATTTTCTAATTCTAAATCCTTTTCCTTTGCCTTCATAACCATATGCTCCTACCATACTAAATTACTGTACTTATTAAGTATATAACAAACATTTTCTTTTTTCAACTAAAACGGATATTTTATTGTTACAAAATTGTTAAATATATGAAAAACTCTGCTATTGAAAAGTAAATCTTTTTGTAGTATTATGGTTACAAGTAAATTCAGCGTGGAAAATATATGAAAGAGAAGATAGAATTTCTAAAAATTAAATATAAGGCCAATCCCGGCTGGCTCTGGCTGGAGGCAATCGTATTCTTTTTCCCTATTCTTCCGGAATACGTAAGCCCTTTCATTTTATTCGCCGGGTTTATCGTTTTCAAGCGCCAGTGGACGAGGGAGGGGCGAAAAGCAAAGGTAGGTACTCTCGGCAAGCTTGAAATGGCTTTTATGGCGCTCGCGCTCGTCAGCGTTATATGGTCAAAAAGCAGGCTTGACACGCTCGGCTCGGCAGGGCTGTGGTGGGGTATGTTTCTCGTTCAGGTCATGATCTATAATCTTGCCAACACCAGAGCGAAGATAGACAGGATTTTAAGGCTTATAACCATCAGCGCCTCCGTTAACGGCGCGGTGGGAATCATTCAGATCCTAACGCATCTGCTTAACAAGCTCGGATATATCGGCAAGGAACTCGTTCTGACAACGCCTTTCTATAAAGCGCTTGACAAGGCAGTCTACTCCTGGCTTCCCTTCAGCATAAGAACGAATACTTTTTCAGATAGGGCAAGCGGATTTTATTCCAATCCGAATCTGCTGGCAACGTATATGCTCGTTGCCTATCCGATCTCGATCTATCAGTTCCTAAACGCGAAAAGCAAGAAAGAAAAGGTCTTTTATTTCTTTATGAATCTGCTCGTCAGCGGAGGAATCAGCTCAACGATGACGAGGGCAGGTTGCGTTATCGCCCTTTTCGGCTGGCTGTTTATGTTCATCATATTATTAAAACGGCATTGGAAAGAGCTGCTGACAATATTTATACCGACAGTTACGATAATCGTACCCTCGATGCTTTCAAGATACGGACTGCTCTTTCACTCCGGAAGTCACAGCGGCGGCACTGAAGCGCATAAATCATCGTTAACTCATTTTCAAATATGGGGAAGCGTTTGGGATTACATAACGAACAATTTAAACGTCTTTTTTGCGGGGCTCGGCTTCGGGTGCGAAAGCACGGGAGTGTTTTTGCTGGAGACCTACAAGCTGAATAAGCCCCACTCCCACAATTTCATTCTTGAGATTTGGGCAGAGCTTGGCATAGTGGGCTTAGCGCTTTTGGCGGCAATCATCATTTGTGCCTTCGGCAAGCTGCTTGAAATAAACGCGAATAACGGCAGGAAATTCGATCTTGTATTTTGCGTATTCACAAGCCTGATGCTGTTTCTTCTTTTCGGCGTAACGGATTTCATATTCAATTCGCCGAAGCAAATTATTCTGTTTATGATAGTTTTGGGACTTACGCAGGCCATAAGCCAGTGTTACGAAAAAACTCTTATAAAATCCACCGAGGATCTTGTGAAAGCCACCTCGAAAACGATCAAAGAAATGGTTGAATTAAATTAATTTAAGGGGATAAAAGCTATGAGTAAAAGCAAAATCAAAAAAATCTTAATACCCGTGATCTGCGTTATATGCGTGATCGCGCTGGCGGCTGCCTCCTACGGAGCGTACTTCCTTTTCGGAGTATACGGCGTTGAAACCAAGCGCACCTATCCCGTAAGCGCCGCGGTTACCGATAGCTACTACAGCCGCGTTGACGCAGGCGAAACGGGCGTTACGGTGATCGATGAAAAGGCAACGTATCAGACGATGCAGGGCTTCGGTGCTTCCGCCTGCTGGTGGGCGCAAACCGTTGGCGGCTGGGATAACGTTAAAGATGTTCTCACTCTGCTCTACGATAAGGAAAACGGAATCGGCCTCAATATATTCCGCTACAATCTCGGCGCAGGCTCTAAAGATGACGAGCATATTTACGTTGAGAGAAGCAGAACGGAAAGCTTCCTTAAGGCAGACGGCACTTATGATTTCAGCGCGGACGCCAACGCGCAGAATACGCTTGCTATTGCGAAAAGCCTTGCGGGAGACGAGCTCAGAGTTACACTGTTTGCCAACAGCCCCCCTGTTTCCCTCACAAGAAACGGCTTCGCTTACGGCTCTGCCGCCCATGACGGCGATCCTTTTGAGTGCAACCTTGATCCCGCAAACTACGAGGCGTATGCCGATTATCTCTATACCGTTGCCAAGTATTTCACTGACGGCGGCTACAGGGTTACAGACGTTTCCCCCGTTAACGAGCCTCAATACGCTTGGCGCGCGTGGTATAACGCCGACGGCTCTTTCTCAATGAATCAGGAGGGCTGCTATTATCACGAGAACGATATGCTCGGCTTATACAAAGCCCTCATAGCGAAATTTGACGGCAGCGAGCTTGACAAACTGGGCTGTGAGCTTTCATTGTTTGAATCAGGCGCCGCGGAAGGCAGAAACACGCCTACCTCAACGATTCTTGACGCCCTTCTCGGCAAGAAAAACGGTCAGTACAAATACAATAAAGAGCTGAGGGATTATTTCGATACGATCAGCACCCATTCCTACTGGTCATCAGACGCCACAAAGAAGCGCATGGCTATTTATCTTTCCGAGAGATATTCCAACTATGACGTTATCTGCACCGAATACTGCCAGATGACCAACGACGGCAATACCGGCGTTATCGATCTTATTCAGGCGGAAAACGGAAGCACCAACGGTATGACTATCGAATACGGCACGGCTATGGCAGAAGTCGTTTTAGACGATCTCACCCTTCTCAACGCAAAAGAATGGGATTGGTGGACTGCCTGCTCCTTCGGTATTTACCCCGACGGTCTCGTTTACTTAAACAATGATAATCATTCCGATATTCAGACATCCAAGCGTTTATGGTGTCTCGGCAACTTCTCCAAGTTCATTGATGAGGGTGCGGTTAGAATCGCCGCTGATTCAGGCGTTAAGAAGCTTTCAAACTGCGCTTTCAAGAATCCTGACGGCAGCACAGTTATCGTTTATGTAAACTCTAAGGATATCGACCAGTCCACAAAACTTGAGGGCATCAATTCAAGCAGCTATGAGGTTTATACCACCAGTGCTGAATATGATCTTGCGCTGACCGCAAGCGGCGATAACGCGGCGGACACCGTTATCAGCGTCCCCGCTCAGTCGGTAGTTACCGTAGTCCTCAAATAAATTAATTATGAAGCAAAAAAGAGAGCGTTTCGTCCGAAATGCTCTCTTTTTTGTGTTCTTTAGATTTACTTGATAAACGTGCGCAATCTGAATTTTGCGCCGCAGGCTTCGCATATCTTTCTCGCTTCCTCGATATCCTCCTTCGGGATAACGTCAACGACTGTCATCCTCACGTCATCGCAATACTTAACACATTCCTTCGTGAAATCGAGCATTGCCCCAAAGGCGATCCCCGGATAGATATTCCTCGTGATCTTATCGTATTTTTCCGAGGTCACATCATTGAGAGAAACGGAAATACTATCCAAAACAGAGGAGATCTCCTGCGCCGTCGGCTTTTGATTAATCAGATCGGAAAGTCCGTTTGTGTTCAGGCGAATATGGATGTTGGGATGCGTTTCTCGAATATACTTCGCCGTAGCGATAAGATTATCATAGGCGTTTGTTGGCTCGCCGTAGCCGCAGAAAACCACCTCTTTAACGTCTGTAAAATCAAAATCGTCTATGGCTTTTTTGATTTCATCAATAGTCGGCTCCGTTTCAAACCAAAGCCTTTCAGCATCGCCCACCGCTTCTCCATGGGAGCGGATGCAAAAGGCGCAGTTGCAGGGGCATTTATTCGTAATATTCAGATAAACTCCGTCATCCAGTCTGTAAACGATATCTGTTTTCATATTTCTTTCTCCTAAACTATTTGCTTGAATATTTTATTTTTGAATTGCACCCTGTCGAGCGCTATCGCAAGAATAACGAATACGATGAGGCTTCCCGCAGGCTGAACCCAGCCGCTCGTTATTGCGGAAACGAGGGCAACCTGCTGACCCGCAATAATGGAATCCGCAATATAATAGCCCAGCAGTGTAACAAGCGTTGTCGGCACCAGCATAAGGCATATCTGCAGGCTAAGTATTTTATCATCATTACCCTTTCTTTTCAAGTATATACGCATCAGTATAAAGGGCAACGCGTTGAGCGCCTTGATGATAAAGCTTGCGGGGGCATAAACAGCGAAGCCTGTAAACACATCGGCAAGCGCCGCGCCCACCGATGCGGCAAAAAGCGAGCATGGAGCCGGCAAAACGCACGCCGCAAGATAGATCAACGAATCGCCGAAATGAAGGTATCCCTTCCCTATGGGAATTTGAATCACCATCGTAGCCACCGTCACAAGCGCGGTAAACAGAGCGGTGACCGTTAACAGTATTATCTTTTTATTCTGCACGATTCTCCGCTCCTAACTTATATAGATACCTTTCAAAATCAACGCCGTCATTTCTGTCGCTGATATTTGAATTTTTAATTACGAGGGAGATGAAATCCGTTGCCGTTTTTACGGCGCTGAAAACGTCGCTTCCCGCAAGCACCTTGCCGGTAACCACGGCGCAGAGCATATCCCCCGTGCCCGAAAAGCTACCCTCTCGGTATTCCGCGAAATATTCGGCGTGCCTGCCCTTTTCATAAACGGCAGTGCCGATCAGGCCGTCTTTCTTAATTCCCGTTACGATAACGGACTTTATACCGCTGTCAAGAAGCATTTCGGCGGCTTTTTCGGCGTCTTTCTCCCCTGTCATCAGGTATAACTCCGTTTCGTTTGGAGTGATTATATCTGCGGACAAAGCAAGCGCCTTTATCTTTTCGCAGAGGGAGTCGGAAAAGCCCTTATACCTTTCCCCCGAATCGCCCATAACGGGATCGACCACCAACAGCGCGTTTTCGTCTTTGATAAAATCCAAAACCGCGTCTATCTGCCGTTCATCGGAAAAATAGCCTGTGAGTATACCGTCAAATTGAAAGCCGTGCTTTTTCCACTCGCTGAAAAATGCGGGCATATGCTCCGTCATATCCACTTTCGCAAAGCTACTGTAGCCGGTTTGATTGGAAAGCACCGCCGTCGGTATCGGATGAGCCTCTATTCCCAAAACGGAAATGATCGGTATCCCAACGCCCAACGAGCATTTGCCGAAGCCCGAAAGATCATTAATGAGAGCGCATTTTTTCATTTGCTTCATTTCCTTGTTGATTAATCGCTGATGATAGTATATAATAATTCTGTCACTAATTATATATGCAATTTTAAGAATTTTTTAAGGTACAGTTTATGAGCAAATACGATGATCTTTATAATAAGCTCAAAGCGGATATTTTAAGCGGTCAGCTCAAGGCGGGAGACAGATTGCCATCTGTAAGAAAAGCGGGGAGCCTTTATTCCGTGAGCCGCACCACCGTGCAAAACGCATATTTTGCCCTTGCGGCGGACGGCTTCATCATCAGCGAACCCCAGAGCGGATACTACGTTTCCTACCACACCGCAAAGCAGATCGAGGAAAAAAGCGCGGATACGAAGCAAAATATCCTCTACGATTTTAAGAGCGGCGGCGCGGACAGGGAAAGCTTTGAATTTGATATCTGGCGCAGGTATATGAAAAACGCCCTGCGGCAGGACGAACGGCTTTTAACCTACGGTGAAGCGCAGGGAGAAGCGGAGCTGAGAGAGGCGCTTTCTGAGTATGTCAGAGATAAAAGAAACGTGATCGCCTCACCAAGCAGGATCGTTATCGGCGCAGGCGTGCAGAGCCTTCTCGGCATTCTTTGCTCGCTTATTGATAGTAAAGGCACTGTCTCATTCCCCGATAAAAGTTTTCAGCAGGGCGCGGCACTGTTTGAGGATTACGGCTTTGACGTAAAATACAGATTTAAGGATGCGGAAATCATCTACGTCTCCCCTTCTCATATGACGAAGCGCGGAGACGTTATGCCAAACAAGCGGCGCATGGAGCTGGTTGAGCATTCGGCAAAAACCGCAAGCCTCATAATCGAGGACGATTACGAAAGCGATTTTCAGTACAACATAATGCCCGCGCCGTCGCTCCACGCCCTTGCGGGGGGCAGTAACGTGGTTTATCTCGGCTCATTTTCAAGGCTTCTGCTCCCTTCGATCCGCATCAGCTTTATGGTACTTACTCCCGAGCTGGCGGGGAAATACCGCGAGAATATCTATAAATTCAACCAAACCGCGGCGAAAACGGAGCAGATCGCCCTTTGCCAGTATATTCGTGACGGGCATTTGAAAGCCCAGATCAGAAAAACGCGTCGCTTTTACACCGCGAAAGCAAGAGCCTTCGCCGCCCTACTGGCGGAGGAATTCATCAATGCGCAAATTGAGATCAGCGAAAACGCGCTTCAAATCATAATGACAGTGCCATTCAGCAAAAACCTCGACGAATTTGAGAAAAACGGCATTGCTGTATTTGTTGAAAGCTACGAAAACGGAATTCTCAAGCTGATAATAAACACGGGCGCGGTGCCGCAAAATTCCTTTAAAAACGCCATAATTGCATTAAAAAACGCATTAAGCTAAAAAACATTCGTTCTATAGTCCTATAAAACGGACTGTGCGCGCCAAATGTATTGAAAACGGATTTCTCTTTGATAAAATGAAGGTGTGAGGTTGAGATACAAACTCAACGCAAGAAATTCAAGGAGGAATTCAATATGAAAAACTTATTCGTAAAGGCTATGATCTCGGTGGCCGCTCTTATCGTGGGCTACGGCGCAATGGTGCTTCCCTTTCATCTTTTTGACAACCTGACCCCCATGCAGATGAGGATACTCTTCTTCACTGAAATAATCGTTTATTTCCTGATCGTTTCCGCTTTTTTTCTCATCAAAGAGGCAAAGGAGGAAAATAAAAAAAGAACCCTTGCGCTGGAGGAAAGGCACAATCGACGCGTTGCCAAAAGGCAAAACGAGCTCAAAGGCATAAGGGTAAACAACTACGATATTGCGGCTTAAATCAAAGCATAAGAAAACGGCTCTCAATTCAGAGAGCCGTTCTTTTGTTAACTGATATCCTCGCTAAGCGTGCCGACTATGGAATCGTTTTTGAGTTTGGATACCGAATAGAGCATTGAGAAGCCGATTATTATGAATACCGCAAGGATCACCGCGCCGTACAGGGGCAGATTTATCTTAAACGTAATATCGGGATCATTCACCACTTTAACCATACCGTAGCTGAGCAGAGCGCTTATGGGCAGACCGAACACCAGCGCTTTAAGCCCATAGAAAAGGCTTTCAAGGCAAACCATTTTATAGAAGCCGCGCTGCGTTGTGCCAACTGATTTGAGCATGGCGAATTCTCTGCGCCTGAGGGCAACGCTTGTAGAGATAGTATTGATAATATTTGCAAGCGTTACGAGGGTTATCAGCGTAATAAAACCGTAGGTAAAAACATTTATTACAAACGCAAGTCCGTTCATCGTTTCAAATTGCTCAACCATATCATAGACGCTCATCGAAAAATCTTCGTCATATTTAAGATTCTTGACATTCGTGTAGACTTCAGCGTGATTATCCGTCTCTATTCCCAGATACAAGAACGAATGGCCCGCTGAAGAACTCGCAGAATAATGTACGCTTTCGGGAAGATAAATACTCAAATATCCGTGGGGATTTAGATTGCAGACGTAATTATCCTTATCGTAATCAACAAGCCCGCCTATCTCGATATAATCTTTATTGGTCATAAGACCAATGCCATATATCCTTTTACCAACGGCATTTTCATTAAAGACCTTATCTCCGCTGCCTTTATGGCTCACGTCATTCAAAAGAAGCCATTTGGCATTTTTACCCGGATTGTAGTATTCCCTGTAATCAATACCGTTTGCCGTGCAGAGTGCGTTGAAATCTTCATCTTCTATCATATTAAGGATAATTCCAGCTTTACCTCTTTGCCAGAGATTTGAGTAAGATTTCGTTAAAACTTCATCATTCATCAAAGCATATTCGTGCAGATGATCTATTTCAATGTTAGCATCCAACTCATGGTTTTCCACAGTTATGGTATAAACCTTATCAACACCGTCTATCTCATAGAGCTTTTCAACGATCGCTTCCTTATCATTGTAATCGTTAACGAATACCTCTAACTGATAAGGCAGATCAACGGCGAGGTCTACCTGACTTGTGAACATTGAAACGAAGCTGTTTGCGGTGAGGAAAAGGATAACGGAAACCGCTATAGCCGCGGTGATCACCCTTGATTTTCTGCCGTTTCTCTTGAGGTTTTTGTGGGCAAGCTCACCCTCGTAGCCGAAGATAGCACGAATATATTTCGGAGTTTTGAGGCTTTTCGGCTTCAGCTTGACCTCTTTATTTTGCCTTAAAGCTTCGATAGGTGTTATCGCTGATGCCTTTTTTGCGGGAATATATGAGGAGATGAATATGGTCAGCGCACTGAAAAGCACTATGCCTACTATCGCCCAGAAGGGTACTACCGCATTCATCGTAATGCCCGCTTCCTTAACGCCGCTTATCATTCCGGTTGAAATGATTATATCGCTTACCGCTCTAAGCGTAATGGCGATACCGAGGATACCGCCCAGCGTTCCGAGGGGTATGCTTATTGCACCTAAAACGAAGCCCTCGTAATAAACGGACTGCTTTTTCTGCTTTCTCGTTGCGCCGACGCTCCCCAGCATACCGAGATATCTTGTTTTCTCTGATAGGGACATGGCGAAAGCGTTATAAATAAGAGCAACTGACGCCGCGATTATTATGGCAAGAATAAACAAGCCCATAGGAATAAGCACTATGGCGAGCGTGCCATTCTTTTCCGCGGCGAAATATGAATCAAGAATATCATTGTGATAATCAAGCTCTTTTGCGCCTATTTCAGTTTTTATCTTATCTATAAGATCGCGGGCATTAAAGCCGGGGTCTGCCAGAGTTATAGCAGCGGTCACAGTGCCCTGCTTTTCCTCATCACTCATTCCGCGTATGATCCCATAGGAGCGGTAGGTTGGATTGTTTCGATGAAGAATGGCTACTATTTTAAACTGCTTCTCACCGGTTTTGAAAAATTTAAAGGTATCATACTCATATATGGGGTTTCCGTGTTCGTCATGCTCTGTTTCCGTTACCGGATTCATTTCACCAATGGTAAGCGTTACTGTATCGCCTAACTTCCAATCGAGCTTATTTCTTTCGATAAACGCTTCCTCAACGGCGATCTCGTTTTCGTTTTTCGGAATCTCACCGTCGAAATTAGCGGTGATCATCTGCGCAAGATTTGTCTCATCGCCGGCGTATATCCACTCACTACCGTATTTATTTACCTGATTATTCGGAAGCTTATAGCCGCTGCAATCGTAATCCTCTAAAAGGAACGTGCCTACGCTTTCAAGCTCTGAATTCGTTTTCAGCTTGGCAACCTGTTCAAGGCTTAAATCGTAAAATCTCGCGTGCCAATTGCCTCCGTCAAAAGCGGCCATTTTGCCGTAAAAGTTCATAAAGGAAGCGATGCTTACAAAAACCGCCGTTATCATCGCCACCGAAACGCAGATGCCAAGGGTGGTTACGATGGTTCGGCCTTTGTTTTTCCCGAGGTGGCGAAGCGTGAGCTTTTTGATTATGTTCACTGCCTCATCACCTCGTCCTTAACGATCTTGCCGTCCTCGATTGCGATAATTCTATCCGCGCCGAGGGCGATCTTTTCATCGTGGGTGATGATTATAATCGTTTGATTGTTTTCCTTGTTGATCGCGCGGAGAAGATCCACTATTTCGCGGCTGTTCTTGCTGTCAAGGTTGCCGGTGGGCTCGTCCGCCAGCACGAGAGCGGGATTGTTCATCAGCGCTCTGCCGATAGAAACACGCTGCTGCTGACCTCCGGAAAGCTCGTTTGGCAGGTGCTTCACTCTGTTTTGCAAGCCGAGAGTTTCCACAAGGCTGTCCAGTTTGTTCTTGTTCACCTTCTGACCGTCAAGCAGCAGAGGAAGCGTCATATTTTCCTCAACAGTTAAAATCGGGATAAGGTTATAAAACTGATAAATAAGCCCTATCTGCCTTCTTCTGAAAATGGCAAGGGTGGTTTCATTGAGCGTAGAGATATCCGTGCCCTCAATGAAAACGCTGCCGCTGGTGGCCTTATCCACTCCGCCGAGAATGTGGAGCAGGGTTGATTTTCCCGAGCCTGACGGCCCTACTATCGCCACAAACTGACCCTTCGGTACGGAAAAGGACACGTCGTCCAGCGCCCTTACCATCGTTTCACCTTTACCGTAAGTTTTCGTAAGGTTTTTTACTCTAAGAATTTCCATAATGTTTTCTCCTTTCGATTGTGCGTTCATCATACACCCGAAATCTTACAGTTGGGTGACACGTTTTATTACAATTTTGTAAGATTTGAAATAACAGTTTTTCGTTATGGCTAACACCATATTTATTAGCTTATATCCTCGCTTAAGGTTTCCGCAATTGAATCATCCTTCAGCCTTGATACCGAATAGAGCATCGAAAAGCCTATTATCAAGAACACGGCGAGGATCACCGCAATATAAATTTCGTAATCAAGCTCAAAGGGTATCTTGCCGTCGCCTACCGTTATATTCATTATGAAGCTTGCCAGAATGCTGGCGGGAAGCGAAAACAGCAACGCGTTTAAGCCGTAGAAAAGGCTTTCAAGGCAGATCATTTTGTAAAAACCACGCTGAGTTGTGCCGACAGATTTATACATCGCAAACTCTCTGCGCCTTGAAGCGATGCTCGTTGAGATCGTGTTTACGATATTGGCAAGGGTGATAAGCGTTATAAGCGCGATGAAGCCGTAGGTGAACACCTTTAAAACGTATATCATCGTGTTCTGCTCCTCGTGTTCTTCAATGATATCTTTTATGACAAAGACTTCAAAATCACTTTGCAGACCGATTTCGGTGAGCTTTTCGCAAACTGCCTTGTTTTCTTTTGTAACTATGCCGAGCGTTGCGGTTTTCTCCTCATTGGCAGGAACGGAGTAGAAAACGCTTTCAGGCATAAAGGCGCTGATACTGCCAACAGGATTGAGCAGGCAAGCGTAATTCTTTTTATCAAAATCAACAAGTCCGCCGATCTTAACAGGGCTGTCATCGCCCGCGTATTTTGCAAACACTTTGCCGATGGCGTTTTCATTAAACACCTTCGAGCCGTTTTTTCTATGGTTAATATTATTCATCAGCACAGCCTTGAAGCCGTTATTATAGTATTCATTATAATCAATACCGTTGGCTTCGCAAAGGGCGTTGAAATCATCATCGTTTATAATATTGACGAAGGCCGAGATCGGCTCGTTCCACAGCCTTGAATAGGCGGGCGTTACCACCTCGTCATTCACCAATATAATGCCTGTTCTTTCGGTGTATTTCCCGAAGCTGTAGCTTATACAATCGGCACTGACAATGTCGTCTATCCCCTCTATATCGCCGAGGATGTTCTCCGCTTCAGCCTTATCGGTGTGCTTTACCTGAAGCGTGACCTGATATATGGCACTGTCGAGATTATTGACCTGCGCAAATATGGTGCAAAAATAGTTAACGCTTAAAAACAGCGCAACAGACAACGCTATGGAAGCGATGATGACATACGCCTTTTTGCCGTTTCGCTTAAGATTTTTATGGGCAAGCTCGCCCTCGTATCCGAAAATAAGGCGGATAAGCTTTGGCGTTTTCAGATTTTTTGGTTTAACCTTAATTTCCTCGCTTTGCCTTAACGCTTCTATGGGCGTTACTGCCGACGCTTTTTTGGCGGGAAGAACCGATGAAACGAACACCGTTATGATCCCGATGATAACTACACCGAATATTACCCATGACGGAACTACCGTTTTCATAGAGATTGCGGAATCGCCCGGATCGATCAATATTCCCGCATTTTGAATTGCCGCGCCCATCGTTTGCATCAGCGCAGTTATTCCCAAAATACCCAATAAAAGCCCGAGCGGAATGCCTATCGCGCCTAAAATCATGCCCTCAAAATAAACGGATTGCTTTTTCTGCTTTTTCGTTGCGCCGACACTGCCCAGCATACCAAGGTATCTCGTTTTTTCTGATAGGGACATACCGAAAGCGTTATATATCAGCACAACGGAAGCAATGGCGATAATAACAAGAATACCGAGCACCAGCACAAACACATTATTTACGAACTCACTTTCGCCGCCAAACGCAAAGCATGCGTCAAGTAAATCGTCATTATAGAATTGCGCGCTAAATTTTTCAAACTCCTCTTCATCATTCGTTGCACAACGAATGATCTCATCGATTTCATAACGTGATCTGTAATTGGGATGGGCAAGAGTAACGGCTACGCTTAATCCCGAATAATTCAGGAGATCGTGGCGGAGATAATCGCTTTTGATCTCGCCTTTTCTCAATGCTTCTAAGAATTCATCGTTGTAAATAGCGTCTAATATCTCTTCATCGCTTTTGCCTTTGAATATTTCAAGCTCTTTCAAAGCATTCATTCTGTTGATTTCTTTTTCTTCCTCGCTCAGATTTTTAACGGATGCCGGCCAATCTCCGTTTTCTTCGATAAGGGCTTCGTCAAAACAGCATAAAACCGCGGCACCGTCAACAGTTGGGCGATTATTATGAAGAATGCCAACGATTTTGTACTGCCTGTTTTCCTTTTCTAAAAATCTGTCATCAGGATCGTAATAATTTCCGGTGTAATACCACTTATCGTCACCGCCGGACGAACCGCCGTGTTTTCTGCCACTGTAAGGACCGAAGTCCGAATCAACAACTTCATCTTTATACTGATATCTTATTCCGATAGCAAGGGTGACCGTGTCACCGATCTTCCAATCAAGCCCGTTGCTCTCTATAAACTCAGCTTCAACGGCAATTTCATTTTTGTTTTTCGGAAATTCGCCGTCATAAGCGCAGGTGATGATTTGTTTAAAATATTCTTCGTCACCGTAATAAATACTGCTGGCGACAGGAATATCGCCCTCGGTTATATGAAAGCTGTTGAAGTCACGGCCGATGTATTGCGAACCGAAATAATGCTCTTCAAGCATACATGTGACTGCTTTGATTCCAACGCTTTCAACCAATTCGTTTTCCTTCAGCTTACTTAATTCTTCGGAATCTATACCGGACAAGATAAAATGCCAGTTTCCGTTATAGAATATTTTTACCTCTTTATTAAAATTCATATAAGAGGCAACGGCAACGAGCACTGCCGTTATCATCGCCACGGAAACGCAGATGCCGAGAATCGTTACAACCGTTCGGCTCATATTCTTTTTGATGTGGCGGAGCGTTAGTTTTTTAACGATATTCACGGCATCATCACCTCGTCTTTAACGTTGGTTTCAGTAAGGCTTTTTAATTTAAAAAATTCCATAAAAAGGCTCCTTTCTCCCAACGTTATTCTAATACGCGAATCTTACATTTCGGTGACTGGTTTTATTACAATTTTGTCACATTCGGCTTTTTCTTTACTTTGCTTACGGATTACATTATAATATATATCAGTACTAAAATCGAGGTAAAGTTTATGAAATATTCAAAGCCTGTTTTGAATAAAAACGTTGAGATAACGGATGATTTCTGGAAGCAAAAAATTGAGCTTATCAGGCACGAGGTGATCCCTTATCAGTGGAACGCGCTGAACGATAAGGTTGACGGCGCGGAACCCAGCGCCTGCATAAGGAATTTCCGCCTTGCCGCAAAGGTGCTTGAAAAGCGCGCGAACGGTGAGGAAACGCCCGTGTTCCCCACGGATAAATGGCATTATCCCCCGAAAGCGGAGGACGAAAATTCCTTTTGGGGCTGGGTATTTCAGGACACGGATATCGTTAAATGGATAGAGGCAGTCGCCTACTCCCTTGAAAACTGCCCCGATAATGATCTGGAAGCCCTTGCGGACGGCGCTATCGATCTGATCTGCGCCGCGCAGGCGGATAACGGATATCTTGACACGTTCTACACAATAAATAACCCCGACAGAGCCTTTACGAATCTTCGGGATCATCACGAGCTTTACTGCTTCGGTCACTTAGCGGAAGCCGCCGTTGCCTATTACAACGCCACCGGCAAGGACAAACTGCTGAATGCCGCCTGCCGCTTCGCCGATCTCATCTGCGACGTTTTCGGCGAAAACAGAAAAGCAGGCTACGGCGGGCACGAGATCGCTGAAATGGCGCTTATAAGGCTTTACGAGGTAACGAACAACGCCGAATACTTAAAAATGGCGAAGCTGCTTGTTGACCGCCGCGGCACGAAGCCCTATTATTTCGATATCGAGCACGGCAGAAACAGCGGCGACAGACTTGATTATTTCTACAATCAGGCACACCTACCTGTTAGAGAGCAGACGGAAGCCGTGGGTCACGCTGTGAGGGGCGTTTACCTCTACAGCGGAATGGCGGACGTGGCAAGGCTCACAAACGATGAGGAATTATTCAACGCCTGCAAAAGGATCTTTGACAATATTGCCCAAAAGAGAATGTACGTTACGGGAGGAATCGGCTCAACCCGTGACGGCGAGGCGTTTACCTTTGACTATGATCTGCCGAACGATCTCGCATACGCGGAAAGCTGTGCTTCCATCGGTCTCGTATTTTTTGCCCGCAGAATGCTTCAGCAGGATTTCGATTCAAAATACGCGGACGTTATGGAGCGTTGCCTTTATAACGGCATTCTTTCCGGTATGGCTGAGGACGGAAAAGCCTTTTTCTACGTCAATCCACTGGAGGTCGATCCCGTGGCGTGCGAGCGCGATTCACGCAAGAGCCACGTTAAGCCCCTTCGCCAGAAGTGGTTTGACTGCGCCTGCTGCCCGCCGAATATCGCGCGGCTCATCTCCGATTACGGCGAATACTGTTTTACGGAAACTGATAATACGTTTTTTGTAAACCTCTATCAAAGCGCAAACGTAAAGACTGACAAGGCGGATATTACGATAAGTTCCGATTATCTTGGAAGCGGTAAGGTCACCTTTGAAATCAAAACGAAAAAGCCGTTTCGCCTTGCGCTTCGTATCCCCTACTGGAGCGATCATTTCAGTTTCAGCAAGGCAAATCCCTTTATCAAAAAAGGCTACGCTTATTTTGATATTGAGGGCGATGAAACGCTGAGCGCCGAATTTGAGCCAAAAATCAAAATAATCAAGTGCAATCCGAGAGTACGAAGCAATATCGGCAAGGTGGCGGTTATGCGCGGGCCTATCGTTTACTGCCTTGAGGAAAAAGACAACGGCAAGGATTTACAACTGCTAAGGCTTTCGCACAGTCCGAAATTCAGCTTTGACGGCGAATGTATTACCGCCAACGGCTACAGGGAAATCGTTGACACGAACGAGCTTTATTATGAATACCGCGAGGCGGAAGAAATACTCATTAAGTTAAAATTCATCCCCTATTTCCAATGGGCAAACAGGGGTAAAAACGAAATGAGCGTTTATATAAGATATTAAAAAATTACGGCAGCGGATATCCGCTGCCGTTTTCATTCATATTTTGATTCAGTAATTGTTTAATTCTGAAACTTTTTCTTCCGTTATCACTTCAGCTTCGCCTACCTTAACTTTGCCCTTGCCCGCTACGTCAAATATTATAACGTTGTACTCTTCTCCGTAATAATACGGAGAATCCATCCAGATGTCGGCCGATTCCAAATTAATATAATGCTTATAAACTATGCCAAGCTCATCAGTTGCCAATACGTACGCCCTTAAATTACTGAAATTTATAATTTCAACCGTATAGTTTGAAAGCTTTATAAACGTTCCTTTTAAGCTATCGTTTTGAATGATTTCAAGCTCTTTACTGAAAATTTCTTTGCCACTGCTTTCAACGATAAACTGCGCGCTTACTAATTTATCGGAAGCAATGCCTGACCAAAATAATTTATTATCCTCGTTATAAATTTCAAAATAATACTTTTTATCAAAGGTGTTTACCTTGGAAACCGAATAATTTAAATGATTTTCGCCGAAGCTGCAATATAAATCTTCGGGATAAATATAAAGTTCCTCTTTAACGATCTCATTGCCGTCGTCAAGGAAGAAATAGTATTCGCCCGCTACTGTTATATCAATATTTGTTGTGAGAACGAATTCGCCGTTGATCTCCTCCGCCTCAAGCCTTTCAATGTTCTTGTCCTCTTTAGGAACAGAGAAATAGACCTTACTGCCCTTTGCGTAGCTCATAGGTGAATACTTTAACTGCATTTGAACAATATAGGGCTTTTCGGGGTCAACGCTCAGCAGGCTTGCAGTTACGTCAACGCTTTTGCTTTCCCAATAATTGTCGCCGCCCGAATAATTAATACTGTTCACCTGATTATACAGATACGAATAATTGATGCTTAACGAATTCAATTCGTTTCTGATGCCGTTTGAATAGTTTATAAAGCACACAAACAGCAGAAGCATAACCGCCGTGAACAGGCATATCAGTATCGTAAACTTTTTCCTGATGTCCTGATTACGGCTTTCCTCTAACGCGGCTATTTTCTGTTCGGTGTATTGAACGTAGGCTTCAAAGGTTGAATCGCCGCTGTCCGTTTCTTTAGCGCCGTCAACGTCAAGCCCAAGCAAGGCATCCATAGAAACGCCGAAAAACTCCGCAAGCTCGGTAAGCTTCTTTAAATCGGGCATTGCCGATCCGTTTTCCCATTTGGAAACCGTCTGGCGGGTCACGTTCAGCTTATAAGCAAGCTCCTCCTGTGAGTAGCCTTTTTCCTTTCGCAGTTCACGCAAATTTTCATCAAATTTCATATACCGCACCTCTCTTTTCATCATTATCATAACAAAATTGTTTGCAAATAACAATCGAAAATGGGTAATCAAAATGTCAATTTACGGTTGCGCGGATAAAAAAATCCCAAGACGGTTTGCCTTGGGATCATTGATTTTATAAAAGCTTTTCAAAGCCTTCGGTGGAGTATTCCTCTCCGTTGCGCTTCTTTTGAAGCTGCGCCATAAGCGCGTTAACGCGCGATCTCGTCATCGGGTAAAGAATGGCGAAAATTATGGATATCAAGAGCAGCGCCGCGGGAATGATGGTAGAAATATTTTCCATTCCGTTAACGATTTTCGGATCGGTTACGACCGGGATAAGGGCTTCCGAGCCTGCAATGTCCGCGGAGGAATCATAGCCGTAAGCCGATAAGAGCTGACCGGCAATCAAAATACCAAACGCCGAGCCGAATTTCTGCACAAGCTGAGGAAGCGCGGTGATGATCGATTCTCTTCTCTCGCCTGTTTTAAACTCGTCAAGCTCAACGAGATCGTAGCCCATTGAGTAGAACAACGTCCAAAACGTTCCGATGCCGATACCAAGCACCAAAGGAGCGCCGATACACATAATTCTGAAGCCGCCAACCTCGAAATCAAGACCGATAACCTTAAGCAAAACTTCGCCTACGCAGGCAATTGATAAGAATAGGATAACCGCAAAGCGTCTGTCTTTCTTCTTCGCTACCGCTTCCACGATCGGAACGATAATCGCCATAGATACCACCATTGTAAGTATCACGAAAACGATTCCCGTATCGTAGTCCATACCGATACAGTCGATAACCATATATGTGAGGTTTGCCTGTATCATAGACGAGGTTGCAAGGAAGAAGAAAACGAAAAGCAGGAAATATTTCGCGGGCTTGAGCCTGAGGATTTCGCCGAAGGTTTTCATCGTGCTTCTCATAGTGGTTTTCTTTAGAGGCTCGTTCTCTACGATTTTCTTCGGCTCGTAAACGCCGTTCAGCGATTTACAGCAAACGAAACCGAGAATAACGGCAAGCACGCTGATGATCGCGGCGATCACCGCGTAGGAATTCGCTTCGTACTTTTCTGTAAGCAGTATTGCTACCGTAGGAACGAGTGCGGGCAGAATGTTGCCGAGACCGACTGCCAGCGCGTTGAGGAGTGAGGAGAGCGAACGGATCTGCGTTCTCTCGTCGTAATCCTCAGTAAGCTCCGCTACTACCGCGTAATACGGGATCGTGTAGAGCGTATAGAATACCCAAATCGCCATTGAAAGCACGGTGTAAAGCAGTATTTTTAAAAGCTGAGAGTCAAATCCCGCGCCGATATTCGTCCACGCCACGATAAAGATAATCCCCAGCGGGAACAGAGAGCGTTTCATAACCTTGCGCTTATCAACACCCGGGCGATCGGTATAATTGCCGATCATCGGGTCTGTGATCGCGTCCCACGCAATGGAAATAAAGATTATAATTGAGCTATACGCGGGCTTGATTCCCACGATCTCGTTTAAGAACGTCAGATAATACGTATAAAACATATTATAGATAAGCGATTCGGTGAAAATACCGAAAGCGTATCCCGTCTTTTTACGCTTTGTCAGTAAACTTTTCTGAGCCATAAAAGCACCTCCCGATTACCATTTAAACGTTTTCATTGAATTTATGAGCAAGGGCGGACTGATAATAGGGTGATTCGCCCGATTCGGGCTTGCCCTCTCTCCTGGCCGCAAGATCATCAAGCACCTTTTGCTTTTCCTTTTTGCCGTATTTTACGAACAGAAGCGGAATTATATAAAGGGCACTGGCAACGGCGGGCGTGAGCACAACGAGTGGCCATATCCAGCTATCAAACGCGGCGGTCTGCGTGCCGATATAAACCTCCGCCTCATCAATGGCGTTATAATGCAGGAATGAGAGCGCAAGGGTTGCAAGACCTGCCGTGATGCCGCTTGAGATCTTCGTAAAGGCGGTCTGCATAGAGAAAGTGATTCCCTCCGTACGCTTGCCTGTTTTCCATTCCATATAATCGATGCCGTCGCAGAAAAGAGAGGTCTGGGCAATAGAGCTTGCGCCCGCGGGCAGAGTTGCAACGCCCAAAACAATCATAGCGATCCAAAGCTTTTTGCCCTCAAAGCCTATGGCATAAGCAACGAGCCTGAAAATAATATTTACGATCTGAATAACGATCAGCACGTTGATATAGCTGTTGCCGCAAAGCTTCTTGAACTTATCCGCAAACAACATGGAGATAAAGCTCGGAAGCCCCGTTATAACGTAAAAAATCGTTGAAAGCCCAAGGGCACCGATAACGTTGTTTCCGAGGAAGTCCGCGGGGATCTCATACTTAAAGAAATAAGTAACGAGATTTGAGCCGAAGCCCAGCGCGCCCAGCAGGTTGGCAGCGGTAACGAGCATTAATATTCTGTTTTTAAACAGAAGCGGAAAACTTTCGATAAGCTTGGTCTGCTGCTCCTCTTTAACGATTTTGATTCTTTCATGGGTGCGGTCGCAGCGCTTTGATATCATCGCGCCGCCGAGGCCGAAGATGATGGCGAAAACGAGGGTGATAAACTGCCAGGACTGCCCTGTTGAGTTGACAACGATTTCCAGCGCCATAGGAATAAGCGTGCTGAAAACCGCATAAACGCAGGAGCCGATAGTCCTTGCCCACTGAACGAAGCGGTCTCTTTCATCGGGATTGGGCGTTACCATTGCGGTTATGCCCCAGATGGAAACGTCCTGCACGGTATAGGAAAGATCCCAACAGATATACATGATGATGAAATACGCCACTCTGAGCCAAAGCAGGCTATCCTCCGTTGAGAAAACGAGAAATACGAGTACGGAGAAAACGCCCACGGGAAGCGGAGTGTACCTCAAAAACGGGCGCATTTTCTCGCCGTTTTTAAACGAGTGCTTGTCGATAAACGAGCCTACTATGGGATCGTTGATACCGTCCCACACCTTCATAACGATCAAAAGAATTGAAACGGTCGCCGCCGGAAACAGTGCGATATCCGTCATAAAATAAGTGAAAAACGAAGCGCCGATCAGCGAATAAACCATGTTTTGCCCCGCTAAACCAGCAAGGTAATTTCTTTTTTCACGCTTGCCTATGTAATTTTCCATTTTTTACCCCTTTACAACTTAATAGTGATTTCTTAAGTGTATATTTTTATTATACAACTTATAATCCAAGTAATCAATAGCGACTCTTACAAAAGGGTTGACAACGATTATGTATAATATTAAAATTATTGTATAAATATTATTTATCAAAATTCGAGCAGGCCCAAATGAAAAGAGAGTGATTTAATGGGAGAAAAAATCAAAAAAGCCATAGGTCTCAAGGGAGATTTTAAAACCACCGTTATGCCTATGATCAACTACAGCTTCGCCAACATATTCCTCGGTGGCGCGGGATACATAATCAGTATGTATTTCACCATATTCCTGACCGACGTTGTGAATATTTCCCTGAGGCAGGCAAGTATCGTTGTTATGATCGCAACCATATGGGACGCAGTCACCGACCCTGTTATGGGAATTATTACGGACAGAACGCGTTCCAAATACGGCAAGCACAGGCGTTATCTTTTAGTAGGTATCCCCTTCCTGCTGATTTCATACACCCTTTTGTGGAACAGCTTCGGTCTTAACGGCGCTGAAAACTCAAAGGCGGCGATGATCTATTTTGTGCTTGTTTATATGCTTTACAAAACGGCATACACGATCATCAGCGTTCCTCACACAGCGATGCTCCCCGAACTTGCCCCGGAATACGACCTGCGCACGCAGTATAATTCCGTTGGCTATCTCTTCAACTCGGCAGGTATGGTTCCCGCCTTCGGTCTTGCCGTTTTAGTGCTGGCGCTGTTCGGTTCCAACGACAATATCACCTCGGCTTCACGCTCGCCGTTCCTCGTTATCGGCATCGTGCTTTCGGTATTCTTTGCGGTATCCGTATTCATCACATTTAAAACGACTAAAGAGCCCAGCTCCCTTGGTAATCACGTTGAGCCACTGGATATCAAATACATAATCCGCGAATACGTTCTTGTATTCAAAAACAAGTCCTTTCGCCAGTATTTCTTTATGAGCGTTGCTTATCAGTTCGCAACGGGATTTTACAACAACTCAAAGGTTTACTACATCAAATATCTCGCCAATCAATACAGCAAATACGCTCTGTTCAACGCTGTTGCGGGCGTTGCGGAGGCGGCGGCTTTCCCGCTCAATTACGAGCTGACTATTAAATTCGGCAAGAAGAAATGCGGAAATATCGTTACGCCTCTTATGGTGGCAGGTCTTGCGATCGGCCTTTTTATGCAGCAGAGCAACGGCGGTACCGCATCGACCATATGGGTCGTACTGATGATGCTGAGTATGATACTTTATCCCTTTGGTATGTCCGGTCTCGGCTTCGTTTCAACGAACATTTTCCCCGATATCACAGACGTTGACGAGCTCATCACCGGCAGGCGCAGAGAGGGCGTTATCGCCACCTTCAGCACTCTTATCAAGAAAAGTATCAGCGGCGTTATGGCGGCAATGGTAGGCTTCACGCTCCAGGGCTTCGGACTCGTCACGGGTGACACGGTTTCACAATACGAAGCCGAAACAGGTCTGCTTTTCGCCCAGAGCAGCAACGCGATATGGGGCGTTAGGATCTGCGTTGCCGTTATCCCGATCGTTGCGGCGATCATCTCGCTTATTCTTCTCAAAAATTTCCGTATGACGAAGAAAGATCACGAAATGATAAGAGCCGCCATTGCGGTGAAGCGCAAGTACGGCTCTGTAACGCTCAACGAGGAGCAGATCAAAGTCTGCGAGGCAATTGCGGGGCAGAAATTTGAAAAAACCTGGCTCGGTCAGGGTAATGATTCCGATGAAGAACACACACTTGAAATCAATGAAAACGGAGAATTTGCGGTTCTCGCAGAAAAGGAGTAATTATGGACATTATCGACATCACGAAAAAAGAGCCCGACGCACCAAAAAAGGGCTTCGGCACGTTTATTAAAGCATTTCTGTTTTATCTCGTTCAGTGGACCTGGGGGCTTCCCGTTAACCTCGTTGGCGGACTATTATACCTCATATGCACAAGGATGAAAAAAAGAAAACACCAGCGCTTCGGCTATGCCTATATCGTTTATATTCCGTGGAAATCCGGCGGACTGAGCCTCGGCCTTTTCATCTTTATGAAAGCGGATCACCCGAACAGAAAGTGGACTTACAACACCCGCATTCACGAATATGGCCACACCTGGCAGTGCCTGCTGCTGGGCCCGCTTTACTATCTCGTTATCGCAATTCCCTCCGCCATTTGGTGCAACTGCTTTGAGGGCTACAGAAAGAAGAATAACGTATCCTACTACAAGCTCTACTGCGAAAAGTGGGCAAACGCCTTCGGCCAGAAGTTTTCAAAGATGAAAATGAAGGATGTAAAATAAGACTGCTTTAATTGTAATTTCCAATATTCTTTTATGAAGGTTATGTGTATGAAAAGGTATCTTGGCGGTGCAATGGGAGCTTATGTATGATTCGCGAATTATTTGGGGGCCATACGAGATTTTATATGAAAATAACAGATTATTTAAATCAACATATGATTGTTAAAATCGGTTTAACACTACCAGAGTATGTATGTTGTGAAATTATTGTTGACAATCCGAAAGAGTTAGTACCTATTGTGAGGGAAAACGGATGTTATATTACTGCAGTTTACTGGTGGGATAGAGCAGAAATTGATTCAGGATCAATTATTGGCTATGGCGGGCCTAGAGATCCACGTAGTCCAAATAGTCACTTTTTTGCCGAAACAGATATTTGCAGGGTGTTCAACACTATTTTACAAGATGAAGAATACTATAAATACTTTGATAAAATAAAGCAAACATATTCTAGTTATGATTTATTTCCGGCATTTGATATTAAAAACTTGAAAAACACACAGGGGACGGTTCTGAAGCACACAGGGGATGGTTCTATGTGTTAATGACATCATCTAAAGTTTATTGTTAAGTAAGCACCGCCTTTTGGAAACAAAAGGCGGTGTGTTTGAATCCCATAATATGATAAGTTTGGAAATGCAGTATATCTATGGCAACCGTACTGAAACAGAGCAAAATGAAATAATCTTTAAAAAGCCAAATCCGCTAAAAATAGCGGATTTGGTTTTTTCGTTAGAATATCACGTTTATGATTATGCAAAGTATTGTGCCGACGGCAAGGGGAAGCAGAACTGAAAGTGCGCTCCATTTCAGGGATTTCGTTTCTTTGATTATTGTCAACAGTGTTGTTGAGCACGGGAAGTGGAACATTGAGAAAACGCAGGTGCAAAGGGCGGTGGTGGCAGTCCAGCCGTTATCAACGAGGATCGTTTTCAGCCCCTCAAGTGAGGCGTAATCGCTCAGCTCGCCCGTTGAAAGATACGCCATAAGAATTATGGGAATTACGATCTCATTCGCGGGGAAGCCGAGAATGAAGCCCAGCAGGATAACGCCGTCTAAGCCCATTACTCTGCCTATCGGATCTAGCGCCTGCGCGATTATGCTGAGGAGCATTGTGTCCCCTACTCTGATATTCGCAAGTATCCATATGATTAACCCTGCGGGCGCGGCTACTGAGACGGCGCGCAGGAGTACGAAAAGCACCTTTTCCTTAACAGTCTGCCCGATTATTTTTAAGAATTGCGGTCGCCTGAAGGGCGGTAGTTCCAGCACGAAGGAGGACGCTTCCCCTTTCAAAACAGTTTTCGTTAATACTTTTGATGAGAGCAACGTCATCATCATGGAAAACGCAATGAACGCTAACAGTATCGCCGCAGATACCAATGTGTTTTTAGAAAAGAACATCGCTATAACCGCTATCAGAAGAGGAAATGCACCACCAACACTGTGGCAACTACTATGGCTGAAAACAGTAATTTTTTCGTCGAAACTACTATTAACCCCAACTCAATTTTGTACAACCCAGACAAAATCAAATATTTTAGAAAAAGACACCATCTCAAACGCACAGAATTCTCAAAACTCACGGGAATTTCGATCACATCGTTGCAAGTATGGGAACTTGGACAAGCCCAACCGCAATACAAATATTGGCGTAAACTATATTTGTTTATGCTCAATTACGATAAGTCCGCACCGCAAAAACGATTATGCACAAAAAATGTCCCATCAGTTATTGTATAGTTATGTCAAATGATGTAGAATAAACTTGAGGTGAGATTATGTACACGAAACAACCGAAGAAATTGCTGATAATCAACATTCTTGATATTTTGAAAAAGTACACCGATGAGGATCACAGGCTCTCCCAGCGCGAAATTGCTGAGATTTTAAAAACCGAATACTCAATGAGCGTTGACCGCAAATCGGTAAAGCGAAATCTTATGAACCTTATTGATTTCGGTTATCCTATTGAGTATAGCGAATCTGTGCGTATGGTGCCAAACGCAAAAACGGGCACACTTGAAGAGAGCTTCATTCTTTCAGATTTTTATCTTGAAAGGGATTTTTCCGATGCGGAGCTTCGCCTACTTATTGACAGCTTGCTGTTTTCAAAGCATATCCCATACAGTCAATGCAAGGATTTAATTAAAAAATTAGAGGGCTTATCTAACAAGTATTTTGAGTCAAAAGTTAAACACATACGTTCTCTGCCTGAAAACAAGCCTGCTAATAAGCAGTTATTCTATACAATTGATATTCTAGACGAGGCTATCAGTAAGGAAAAGCAAGTTAAGTTTCATTACGCTTTATATGGGGCAGATAAAAAGCTGCATAACCGTTTAGACAGCAATGGTGAGCCGAGAGAATACGTAATCAATCCGTATCAGATCGTCGCCACAAACGGCAGGTACTATCTGATTTGCAACTATAACAAATTTGACAATTTGTCAAATTATAGAGTTGACAGAATTACAGATATCGAATTACTTGAAACCCCTGCTAAGCAGCCGCGTGAGGTCAAAGGTGCTGAAAACGGCTTTGATCTTTCTAAGCATATGGAGGAGCACATCTATATGTTCGCCGGCAACGCCGTAAGGGTCGAGTTTATTGCGGACAAATTCATCATCAGCGACATCATCGACTATTTCGGAAACGACGTTGTTTTCACGAAAGAAACGGAAAACCAAGTCACAGTTTCGACAATGGTGAACGAGCAGGATATGCGCCTTTGGGCATTGCAGTATGCCCTGCAAATCAAAGTCCTCTCCCCTCCTTCGCTTGTGGAGAACATTAAAAATGATATATTAGAAGCGGCGGAAAAGTATAAGGAAGTATAATTATGATGTTAAGCAAATCACAATACATACGGGCAATACAATGCCCGAAAATGCTTTGGATGGACAAGTTTATGCCGGACAAGGCAGCGGAGATGAATTTGGATTCTTTTTTCGCAACGGGTAATGAGGTGGGTGACCTTGCCCGCTCATATTTTGGTAATTATTCCCTCGTTGATTTCAGCTACGATAAGGAGCAGATGATTGCCGACACTGAAAAGTTAATTAGGGAAAACGCAGAAAATATTGCTGAAGCGAGTTTCATGTTTGACGGGCTTTTCTGCAGCGTTGATATTCTGCACCGAAATCATTACGGTTGGGATATCATTGAGGTCAAAAGCTCCACCGACGTCAGCGACGTTTATATCTCCGATATGGCGTTTCAGTATTATGTGCTAACGAACGCGGGGCTGAATATCACAGGCATATACAATATGCACCTCAATAGGAATTACGTTCGCTACGGCGAGTTAGAACTTGATCGTCTTTTTACCATTGAAGATTGCACTGATGCGGTTCTTTTAAGGCAATCTCAAACGAAGCTCAACATTGACACCATTCGCAGATATATGGCGATCGCGGATGATATGGAGCCCGAGTGCGAGATTGGTCTGCAATGCGAAAGCCCTTATAAATGTGCGTATAAGGGCTATTGTCACCGGCATCTGCCCTACCCCTCAGTTTTCAATATCAAGAGACTGAGTGACCAGCGCAAGTATGATCTTTATTATGATAACATCATCAGCTACGAGAACATTATCCTCCGCAAGCCGAAGCTTAGTAAAAATCAGCTTTTGCAGGTTGAAACGGCATATTATAACCACCCGCCGCAGATCAATAAAAAGAAAATCAAAGAGTGCATTGACGAATTCACCTACCCCCTGTATTTCCTCGATTTTGAAACGTATCAGCCCGCGATCCCGAAATTTGACGGCATGTCTCCATATATGCAAACTCCGTTTCAGTATTCCCTCCACGCTCTGCAAAGCGAAAGCGCTGAGCTTGAGCACTACGAGTTTTTAACTAAAGAAGGAAGCGATCCGAGGCGCGAACTGGCGGAGCGGCTTTGCAATGATATTCCGCTTGACGTTTGCACTCTTGCATTTAATATGACATTTGAAAAAGGCGTTATCAGAAATCTTGCAGAACTTTATCCCGATCTTGCGGAGCATTTGATGAACATTCACGATAATATCAAGGATCTAATGACGCCATTTCAGAAAAAATATTATTACAGTGCTGCGCTTGAGGGCTCTTATTCAATCAAGTACGTTTTGCCTGCAATGTGCCCGAACGATCCCGAGCTTGATTACCACTCCCTTGAAGGTATCCATAACGGCGGCGAAGCAATGACCGCTTTTGACGGGCTTGAAAAACGCTCACCCGAGGAGATCAAAACTATCCGTAAAAACCTCCTCACCTACTGCAGACTTGACACCCTTGCAATGGTCAAGATTCTTGAGAAATTACGCGAGATATGATGGTACAATATGCAAATATATTGATTATTCTTCATCTAAGTAATATTATGATTCACTCTATATCAAACTGCACTGTTATCCAGCAAATTTGATAATTTGAGGAATTTAAACTGTAATAAATAAACCGCTGTATTTCAGCGATTTCAGTCTGTCGAAAAAGGCACAGCTCTCGCTGTGCCTTTTTCTAATAAAAGAGTCTTAAATCATCAATTCTATTACCATCACTGATTATTCTCCATAAGCACTGCAAGCATCTTTTCCTGATGCTCTTTCATTTCATCAAATGTCCACCTTGATTTATCTTTGCATAATTGCAGCATGATCATAAATTTTAGTGAGGCAACGCTGATAAGATTTGTTTTTGAATCGAGATAATGAATCCGCTTCGTTTCAGGGCTCCAGTTAGAGCCTGAGCTATTGGCGGCGCTCCCTATCATTGCATAATTTCCCAAGCAGTTAATTTGGCATTCATTAGGTTTGCCGTCCTCTCCTGTCGCGGATGCTTGCGGATAATAATGCTCAAGACTTCTCCTGGTTCTTGAAAAGTAGAACTGATCAAACATTTTAAGACCAAAGTCTGTGCACCCAAGTTTGGCAAAGAAATCCAGCCGTTCTTTGCTACCTTCTTTCAGTTTTTTACCCCGAAGTTCTGCATCATATAATTTCCATAATTTATAATCAAGATAATTGAATATAAAAAGCGGTACACCCCTTGATACTTCCGTTCCATCTCCGTATATTTCGACGAATTCGCCTTTATCTTTTTTATTCAATTCAAATATGCAAAGCTTATACGCCTCGTTCTCTCCTTTCTCCAAAACAACCTCATCAAAACTGCCGGGCCTCGGTGTATTAATATCGTTCAATTTGCTTTTGTCAAGATACACCTTGTTAAAATATCTGTCTGCAAGTCCCTCAACAAAATCTGCATAGGCAGGAAGGTCTCTCTTGCTCTGCTCCATCAGATAGAGCAGGCAATAAAACAGGTAGTTCTTTCTCTGCCTCGCAGTAAACGACACCTCAAACATAGACAAAAGCTGCGTAAGTCTGTCCTGCAGAAAACCGTTTTCAGTATTATTTTCGGTCAAGTTTTTAAGTAAACCTTTAATATTTTCTTTGTGCCATTGCTGTAGTTTCCAGGGATTGCTGTCCATCGTATCCTCTTCCTTTGCATGATGAACAACATAATTATCCAACAAAAAACGTCCTTTCAGCAAATTATAAGCAAACTTCTTAACCTTGTTTTCATCCATTCTTGCATTGTTAAACTCTGCAAGCAGTTCCTTGTCATCCAAATTGAATTCTTTGGGAGAAAAGCCTTGTTCTTCCATCCTTGTTATCTTCAAAATAACAAGTAAAAAATTCGGAAAATCGATGATTGGCTGAAAAGAATCTTTGATCTCGGTTTCTTCATCATTACGTTCCTGTTTGCTCCCTTTTTCATCGCTGATTATTTTAGCGATAGAAATTTTTTCAAAAACATCTTTTCTCGTTCCTTTGCTGTTTATCAGCTTTTCCAATAGCCCTTCAAAATTCTCAGGCAAGAAATCATTCAATGCAATTCCAAACACCTCTGTATCACTTAAATTCTGTTGAGTATAAACGCTCATTTCCGAACAACATTCCCAAATACGGTTAAAAACCTTTCTCTCAGCCTCATCTTTAAGCTTTTCCATTAGATTCGCCTTCACTATTTCGTGCTTTTCAAGTTGCTCTCCTCTGGAATTCATAATCTCAAAGTAATGGTTCAAATCAATATCCTTCGGCACTTCATAATGAATAATATGTACATTCCTTTGGAAATAGGATTTGAAATCTTTTCTATCATTATCAGATACAATTTTTTCGATAGCTGACTTTGCTTTTTTATACCCATTTTCTATCCCTTTGTCCTTTTCATCCACATTGAACTTCGGAATAGATTTAAGAGTATCATCCGACTTTTTCCGTGCTCTATACTTAAGCTGATTACTATACGGAATATCAAGAACATCCAGCATAAGCCTTATCGTGGTAAGCCTTTGCTGACCGTCTATGATCTCAAATACTCCATCCCCCTTATGATACGATACAAGCGTCCCTATATAATATAGCTTATTATCGCCTTTATTATAGGCATCATATATATCTTGTACCAGAGTAGTGATCTCGTCCTCATCCCATGCATAATTTCGCTGATAAATAGGGATCTCATAAACGCTTTTTTCGCTCCCGTTAAATAGTTCTCCTATAGAAATTTCCTTTAATGGCAAATTCTCCTTTGGCATTTATTTCTCCTCCGTTTTCTCCAAAAATTTGTATTTCTTAAAATAATAAAGATAGTTCTGGTGTACTTTTTCTTCTACCTCATCAATATCAGCAGTATTTTCTTTTAGGTCTGAGTAGTAGATTGGCACTGTCAAATCAGCCATCTTGCTGAGAAGGGCGCTTGGCGAGTCGGATTCGAATATTATCTTGTATATATTAAATCCGTTCACAATTCCACTGCTTTTGCTGACAGTTCCCATAATGTAGTTTTGCGCAACCTGCCAACCGACATTCCTATACTGTGCACGCATCGAATATGCCCAAATAAACGCAAATACCAGAAATTGATCCAGATATTCCGTATCTGCTTTAGAGGGTTTTGCGGGGCAGAATCTGTCAATGTACAGCAATAAAGCGGTATCAAACATTAATCGAGTTATTCTCTTACCGACACCATTTTTATATTTTCTAAGATTAAGCGTTTTCACAATCGAGTTATCATTGATAAAGTAACCCTCGTATTTGCTATTATTTTGAATATCCGCCAGAATATCAAAATAGTGCTTTGCATATTCGAAGAAAGGTTTTCCCGCAATAATGGGGGCATTGATTTGAAACGGATTAAGTTGCTGAACGCCCATAACAAACGGCATATGCGAGCGATTCAGCTCATCAGCGTACGCAAATGCGCCTTTATAATATTTCGCATACGGGTAATTATCTCTTGCTGTAATGCCTTTGAACAAATCTATATTGTGCTCCGTAAGTTCCTTAGAGCGATTTCCTTTTACCCACTCTTTCAGCCGATACAGATATTCGTTGAATAATACCGCCAGATTCTTTTGATCCAAATCCTCCCACATTTTGACAATGCGTTCCGTTTCGGTCACGTCGATATTATTCATTTCCCGAAGATGATATGCCTTGAGCAAATCGTGGGGATAAAGAGATTTGCCTCTGGCGTTTTGTGAGTCAAAAAACTGGAAGGCTTCAGAAAGATCCTCCGTAATAACAACGATCAATTCACAATGCTTGCAAATATATTCCGTGAGATTATTCCTATCCTTTTCATTCGAAAACTTATCTGTTCGCCTCTCCAGAGCTCTGTAATTGTTCTTCACGTTGTGAAGATTATACTGTTTGCCTATCAATTCCTGCTCAAGAAAAAACGGTTTCCGATCGAGGCAATTCAGCAGAAGTGAGAAAGTAATGATTCTTTGCTGACCGTCAACGATATTGTAAACTCCCGTTTCGTCACGGTGCAAAATAAGCGTACCCACCCTATATACTTCCTTGTTGGCTATCATAGCTTCCTCAATATCATCAAAAAGCTGGTTTGCATTTTTTGCAGTCCATTTATAAGGACGCTGATACTCGGGTATTTTCAGATTGATTTTTTCCAAAGGATCTCCGTCCTCCGTTTTAGTAATCTTGTCTTCCAGCAACAAGTCACCTATCTTTGCGATCCCCAGCTTCAATCGGTTATTCATAATTTAATCACCTCATAGCATCGTTACATATTGAATGTATAATATATTCTGTCTATTTATTTCGTTATCATATGCTTTGACAAAATTCGCCCTAATATTAACAGTATACCATAGCGTATAATTAAAAACAATAAATGGGCCAGTTTTAACTGTGATATTCTAAGTTTAGGCTATTAAGAGAACTAAACTACTTTTATTTACAAATTATAGCTTTATGGTACAAAAATATGTATTTAACTAACATTTTGAAGTTTTATACAAATAATTTGTATAATGCACTTGTAAGTTACGGGTACAGTGGAATTTGTCTCTTTCTTTAGTATTCTAAATTAAATTTGTCTTCCCTTAGGATCGTTCACCATCGATCAGCTTAAATTTTATATCATTTTCTTTTGCGTACTCTTCTGCATACGAACCGGAATAGCAGTTTATAGTCAACTTCTCGCATTTGGAAAATGCTGCTATCTCTATTTTGCTCACACTTTTTGGTATCGTTATTTCAGTCAAATTATTACAACTACCAAATGCCTGACATTCTATTTTTTCAACACAATCCGGAATAGTAATTCTTTCAAGACCTTTACAGTCTTCAAACGATTTTTGACCAATAATTTTTAAACCGTTAGGAATGACAGTGTTTTTGCAACCCAGTACCAATTTATTCTCTAACTTGTCAATAATAGCGTGGCAGTTGTCTCCGCTATCATATCTTAAATTCTTTTTATCTACATTAATGCTCTCAATATTATTGCACATTAAAAATGCGTTTTCATCAATAAAAACAACGTTTTCGGGAATCCTTATATCCATTAACCCATTGAGATAAGCAAACGCTTCACTCTCAATAATACAAATGTCCTCCGGTATAACGGTATTATTACAGCCTACGATCAACTTATTTATTGCAGTTTCAATAATGGCATTGCATTCGTTTCTGCTGTCATACATTTCGTTTGCGCTATCTACCACTATTCTTTTAATATTACTGCAGACAAAAAATGACATATTGTCAATTTCCGTAGTGTTATAAGGTATAAATAATTCTTCCAAATTTGAACAACCCGAAAAAGCCATAAGACCGATACTCATTACATTTTCAGGAAAAATAACTTTTGACGGACATTCACTGAACGCAAAATCATTTATTCTAACTACTGTATCGGGAATCACCGTATTTATGCATCCCAACACCAATTCATTTGCACGCGATTTGATAACAGCGTTGCAATTATTTCTGCTGTCATAATGTGTATTTCTTTCGTCAACAAATATAGATTTTAAATTGATACAGTCCTCAAAACATTTCCCGTAAAGATCTTCAACATTTTTGGAAATCACTAATTCTTCAAGCTCTGAACAATTTCTAAACGCGTCAAAACTTATTCGCGTTACGCTTTCGGGAACGGTAACCTTTTTATCATTTCCCAAAAACTTTTTCAATTCTCCATCGCGTATAAGAAATCTTTGACCGTCTATCAATTCCACCTTTCCGTATTTTTTCAGTGCGTCTAAAAGCTTGTGATACACGATCTTATTAGGGTAATATCTGTAATCGGAAAATATAGAAATTCCGTTGCCCTCAAAACATTCAAGTATAGCAGCCGCACAGCCAGCACTGCGGCTTTGCCCGTATTCGCATTGGCATAAAATATCCAAATCGTCTGAAACTGCGGAATAAATAAATTCAGCAAGCTCGTCCGCTTCAGTGAAAAAAGTCTCATAAGCAAAGTCATAATATTTAAGCTCGTCCATATCTAAATCCATAAGCGGAAGCTGAAAAATGCGTTGCACGTTATCGTGAAAAGAAACGGGTTTGAATTTGCTATTCTCCCTCATCAACTCAACGTCATAAAATCTGATGAGGGCGGTATTCTCTGGAAATCCCAACTGCAATAATTCTTCTATGCTCTGTCTTGAATGTATTTTTATATTCATATACATATCCTCCTTTGGGGGATAGTATAACAAAACAGATGTACCAAAAACGGCACACCTGTTTTGCTTTTACAGATTTATTTTACTTCAACTATTAAATATTTCAATTCACCATTTTTTCTTTCCGTCATTATAACGCATTGGTCTTTGGCAAATTAATTTTTATAGTGCTTAAGCAAAGACCTGCGACGAACGCATTGTCCGCCACAGGTTTTTTTATTCTTTTTCAGGCAATGTAATATCGATGATAAGTCCCCATTTAAATTTTGTGCACAATCGAGAGGCTATGCCGTCAAGTTTATTTGGGTGCGTATTTGATGTTATAACTAATTGCATTTTATTCTCAATAAAATGATCTACTATCATCAATATCTCACATTGTACAGTGGAGTTACCCGAAACAAAATGAATATCATCAACAAATGAAGCGATTTGACGGCTTAATGTTAAAAGTATCAAATCTATTTTCCGTATCAAATTTCATAATTATTCTCCCTGGGAGTTGTTTTTTATATTAAAATAAAGAAATTTGGTTTTGATCAGGTATATCCCTAAGAGCGCCCAGCTTTTTAAGTGATTCAACTACACTTTTACCGATTCCTGCCCTTGCCATTAAATCGTCACAAGATATAAATTCACCATTGCCATCATTACGCGCTTTGATGATTGCTTTTCCTGCATTTTCGCTAACGCCTTCAATTGCGCTAAAGGGTAAACGGATTCTCCCATCCTCAACCATATAGATTTTGGCATCTGATTTATAAATATCAACCGGCAAAAAATCTATACCTCTTGCAAACATCTCAATAATAATTTGCAATATAGAAAAAGTATTTATGTCCTTTTTCGCCTTTTCACTGCTATTCAATACAATTTCATTCATCTTTTGCTTTACTGCCGACTTCCCTTTAACAACTAAAGAGGCATCAATACTATTATCGCTATAAACCGTAAAATAGGCCGAATAAAAATTAATAGGATAATAAATTTTGTACCACGCAAGCCGGAGAGCAGAAATAACATATGCCGCTGCATGGGCTTTAGGAAACATATACTTTATCTTGTAACAGGAATCAATATACCATTGTTCAACGCCGACAGTTCTCATAGCTTCTTCAAAAGGCGGTAATTCTTTTAGAGCCTTACCCTTTCGAGTGATCTCCATAATTTTAAAGCAATCTTTTTTCGAAAGCGGAGATTTTCTGCCCGTGCTGATTTCATAGTTTTCTGCTTTATGGATAAGATACGTCATAATATCATCACGGCATCCTATGACCTGTGAAATATTACAAATTCCGTTTTGAATAAGATCTCGTGCATTACCAAGCCATACGTCTTTACCGTGTGACAAGCCTGAAATTTGAAGCAAATCAGCAAACGTCTTAGGCTTCGCCTCTTCAAGCATCCCCATAACAAAAGGGGTGCCCATTTCAGGAATGGCAAGAGTTCCGGTATTGCAATCAATATCTTCCGGCTGAACTCCTATCGGTTCGGTTGAAGTGATAAGTTGATAGAGTCTTGGATCGGATAAATCGATATCCATTACGGAAACACCCGTTGAATCTTCAAGGTATTTATACATAGTAGGATTTTTATGCCCAAGCTCATCAAGCTTAAGTAGTGTATCATGAAGCGAATTTTTAAAATCAAAATGAGTTGTTTTTTCATCCTTTTTACTATCGCCTGACGGAAACTGAATAGGGGTAAAGTCCTCAATCGTATAGTTCTCAGGAACAACAACCATTCCTCCTGGATGCTGGCCTGTTGTGCGCTTTATGCCTGTGCAACCTTCAGTCAGTCTGTTGATTTCTGCTTTTGACACTATGTTAGCCAGGCCACGCTTGTTCAAGTAAGCCATAACATATCCTTCTGAAGTTAATTCTGCAACAGTGGATATCGTTCCTGCCTTAAACACATATTCTTTGCCAAATAACTCTTTAGTATATCGGTGTGACTGAGATTGATATTCATCAGAAAAATTCAAATCAATATCGGGTTCTTTATCTCCGTCAAAGCCAAGGAAAGTTTCAAAAGGAATTTCATGACCATCACGTTTCATAGATACACCGCAATTAGAGCAATTTTTAGGCGGTAGGTCAAAACCTGATCTATATTCACCATGCAAAAAGAATTCGCTATGCTTACACGCTTTACAATAATAATGAGGAGCAAGCGGATTCACTTCGGAAATACCGGCTAAATGTGCAGCAAGAGAAGAGCCTACGGAACCTCTGGAGCCAACCAAATATCCGTTCCTTTCGCTTTCTTCAACAAGACGCTTAGCTATAACATACAGTACGCCAAAACCGTGTCCGATAATTGAATCCAGTTCTCTCTGCAATCGTTCTGATACATATTTAGGCACAGGATCGCCATAAAGCTCCTTTGCTTTTGACCAGCATTTTTCTGTGAGTTCTTCATCAGCGCCATCAATATGCGGCTGAAAAGTCCCCGGTGGTATTGGCGGAATGTCATCCATAACCATATCGGCAATTTTATTCGGATTATCTATAACGAATTCTTTTGCCCGATCACCTGCCCAAGCAAAATCATCAAGCATTTCATCTGTTGTTTTGAAGTAAAGCGGCGCCTGATTATCAGCATCATTAAACCCTTTTGATTCCATAATAATTGAACGGAATTTCGCATCTTTTTCATCAAGGAAATGAACATCCCCTGTTGCAACGACAGGTAACCCTAACTCATCCGCAAGAGCAATAATCTTTTTATTGATATTTATTAAATCATCTTCGCAAGTAATCTTTTCATAAAGTTCCTTATCAGAATGAATCATAAACATATTATTGCCGTTAGGTTGAATTTCAAGATAATCATAAAAAGACGCAATTTTTTTGAGTTCTTCATTTGATTCTTCACGAAGAACAGCCTGATAAAGTTCGCCCTGCTCACAGGCGGATCCTACAATCAATCCGTTGCGCTTTCGAGCGAGCAATGATTTTGGAATAAGCGGTCTGGTTTTATATGTTTTTATATTTGAATGCGTAATAAGTTCATACAAATTCTTTCTGCCGTATTTGCGTTTCTCTTTAGGAATACTTTCATCAAGTGACGTATCCTCTTTCACAAGCAGAATTATATGATACCGTTTAAACTCATTTGTTTTCATTTCCACAAAATCAGGATATTTTTCGTCATCAACTAAATATCCCTCCATACCCAGAATGAGTTTTATTTTTCCTTTTGCTGTTTTATATGCCTCCGGCAGAGCCTGTACAACTCCGTGGTCTGTTATAGCTATTGCTTTATGACCCCATTCAATTGCCCGACTGACAAGAGCCGAAGGAGATGATACTCCATCCATATCCGATAAAGAAGTGTGAAGATGAAGTTCAACTCTTTTCTCTTTTGCTGTATCTCCTTTTTCGGCTTTTAATACAGTTTGAATGTTGTCAGCTGTAATTACATATTCTTTTAGATATCTGTCATATGTGTATGGGCCACTCACAATTAGTGTTTTAGCGTTATTAATTCTTTTATCAACACTTTCTATTACATTTTTTCTATCAAATAGTTTAACGGTAACTGACGACGTATAATCTGTAATATCAAACGTCAAAATTTTATAATATCCTTTTTTGGTGTCTTCAAGCGTATATTTTATAATATCTCCGCAAACAGTAGCAAAACCCGTGTCAAATTTTAATTCTGAAATATGAATTGGTTTTTCTTTTATCGGTTTTCCTAAGACGGTTTTAACCGTTTCTATGTAAACAGGAAGATTGCCAAGTAATGTTTTTTTTAAGCTTTTTTCTTTCTTTTCTTTTTCGTTGACAACAGATTTTTTTATTTCTTTTTCTATATCATATTTTTCGATTTCAAACAATTCGACTTCAATAGACATATCGAATAAATCTAAAATCAAACTTTTTATCTCTGTATCAACACCTTGGTTTTTTAGTAATTCTAATCCTCCTTTTTTCAATGATATGTTTAATATGTTTTCGTTGAGTGAAATATCTGAATCCTCAAAAAAGCCGTATGCGGAAGGATTATTCCTGCTTACGAACTCAATAATTGAAGAAAAATATTCAACATTAAATAGATCTCTTGAATAGCAGGGATTTATATGAAATTTTCTTAATAGCATTTTTTCTTTTATATGATTCTCTGCTTTTATAAATTCTGAATATGCAATAAGTTTATCAAGTTGAAGAATTATCGAAACTTCTCTTTCTTGCTTTTTTATCGTTATTCTTTTTACAATACCATTTCCCAAGCTTAAAAGCAGATCGTCATCAACATATTCACCGAAATAATCTTTAAATAAATTCATTATTATTTTAACCTCTTTGACTAATTGAACTTATATCCATTTTTGAATTTATATTGAAAATTTTTCTCCGTCATTAAGTAACACGAGCTTTTCTTGCGGTAGTAATTTTGAAAACTTTTCAGGAATTTCTCCATGAATAGGGATAAAGCTTATTTTGGGATTTACGGCTTGATACAGCTTAACTAAATCCCGCGTTGAAGCGTGACCGCTGGTGTGCTTAAATATAAGCTCATAACCACTGAGAAATTCCGCAAGTTGTTCATTCCTTGTTTCGCCCTTGAGATATCCGCTCCACATTGAGTAAATTATCTTGCTTCTGCCTTTATACCGCTCAAGCAGTTTAGCAAACTGCTCGCCTTGGCGAATCATCATACAAAAGCCTTGCTTTTCCATTAAATCGTCAAGGTTTGGTGCGTAGCTATACACGTGAGAAAAATCGTAAAATTTGCTATACTGCTTATGGTGTTCCCTAACGATTTCCAACTGGGATTTCTGATATTCGTCACAAATGAAGAGCCTGCCATGAGGATTGGCGTGATAGAATGAGCCGATTCGGTCAATATTCGTGCTTGAGCAAAGTGCGAAAACGTATTGGTTTTCGAGCATTATCTCGTAAATTTGCTTTTGAAGCTCTCGTTCGGAAATAATAGGAGTATCCTCTCGTGAAAGATTCGTGCTTTCACAGATTATGCAATCAATGTCGGTTGCATACTTGCGAAGCATGGGGATGGTCATTGCTCCGCGGAAACCGTGCAGACGGAAATCTCCCGTATGCAGAACACGTTTGCCGTCCGCCTCTATAATGAACATATAGGCGTCAAAAGCCGAATGATCCACCATCAAGGGCGTTACGGTTATATCTCCGACACGAATCTTATCAAGCGGAGAAAAGGTAAAGATAGAATCAATTTTTCCTATTATCTCGCTTTGAGTTCGGCGAGCATAATTTTGATACAACGCCTTAGCCGTCTTGCCCATATAAATTGGAATACCCTCACAAACCTCGTTCAGCCTGCCCACATGATCGCCATGATAATGGGTAAAGAACAGAGCGCTGACAGAATCGTCAGAAACAGTCAACCCTGAAATCAATTTTGTCGGTTCGCTTGGCGTTGCACTTGGCAGATCTGCGCCGAAGTCAATAAACACCTTTGCATTGCCTGATGAAATTTCTGTCACACACCCGCCTATCTGATGCGTTCCCCTGTGAATAATAATCTTCATAATAACCCTCACTTAATAATGCTAATATTATTAGTATTATATCAAACGCATTTTATTTTGTCAACTTGTGCCTTTAAAAGATACTATTTTTAGGACAAAAAAAGACGGTATATATAAAAATATATACCGCTAAAAAAATATGTCTTTTAATATAATTGTAACGTCACTTTAAAATTTCGCTAAATCTTCTAATTGGTTTGAACTTTTTATTAATTTATATTTGTCAAATCCAATCAAATCATCTATATTCAACTCTTTTTTATCTAATAAACAAACATCAGAAAACAAAAATATAGGGTCGAATTTTTCTAACTTCTTTTCATACTGTTTATCCTTTATCAATTTTTGAAAATTTTTGGTAGAAGCATCTTTAAGATTATCAAATAAATAACGTTTTGTTTGAGCCAGCAATTTATTATTTTGATTAGCTAATATAACAAAATAAATATCTGCATTTTTATTAAAATCTTCTACTGATACTAATGGTTTTGAAGAAGAAACTAGTTTTCTATAGCTGTTAATTATAGAACATAATTCTTTCTTAAGATATGTTTCAAACCTATTTTCATCAGCAAACAATAAAAAGTCTTCAGCGTGCTTACAAATTCCATTATTTCCGCCAATAGCACCGGAATCATATTTTAGTTCAATTAATGCAGTTTTATAGGGCTTTTGTTTGGTAACTGCAATAATATCAAAACGTCCTGCTTGCCCATCTTTCACATATTCTATATCAATACATTGCCACTTTGAATTTTTATTCTTATTGATATTTTGGGCGAAAATTTGCTGAGAAATTTTTTCCGCACTTTGTATATGATCAACATTCTTTTTTATTTGGTTATATTCTGATTTTAAACAATCGAAAGTGATTGTTTGCCGGCCTTTTTCAGCATCACAGTTTAAATATCTATTTGCGATTTCATACTTAAAACCATTTGATGTTAAACTTATTTTACTTATACTTGCGCATTTATAATAAATATTAATGTATTCATCTCTTATTCCTATGAAAAGCTCATTTTTGTGTTCTTCATAAAAATCTTTTAACTCACTTTCATCCCACGCAGTTATGAATTTTTCAGATAAACCACGATATTTTACATTATTTTCCATGATTAATTCTTCCCTTTTAATTTATATAATTTCTATCGGATTAACAACGCCGTAAAAATATGATGCTGTACGCACGGAATTAACACGTGCAGTTACGCTTCGCTGGCTTTGATATCCAAAAACAAATTTAAAAACATATCCCCAAAATGCGCCAACTGCCCTTTTCTCGAATTCAGTTAGTTCCTTTTGTATCGGTCTCGCACGTAAAAAAGTATGCGTTGGTGGAATCTCCAACACATCATTACAAAAAATAATGTGCCCAAGCAGTGTTTCGTCATGTATCGCATCAAGACAGCACTGCCAGTATTCGCTGTCAATAAAGCCACCGAACGCCTTATACTTACTACTAAACCCCTCATATAACTTTTCTTCAATTTGGTTAGTTGTAAATTTCATATAAATATCACCCAAGACAATATAATACTAATATTATTATCATTATATCATTAGGTTATTATCTTGTCAACTAGTTCGAATTTCATAAAAAGCAGCAATAACGACAGGCGAATTGCCCTGTCGTTATCTATTATTAATAAAGGATAATCTTATATTA
>JAFLRY010000017.1 GCA_022511205.1 Eubacterium sp.
CCTCCTCCGTTCCGGCTCACGTTGAAATGATGGGTCTTATCGGTATGGGTAACAATCCTATGGTTGGCGCAACGGTTGCCACCGCGGTTGCTATCGCTCAGGCACTTGCTGAGTAATTCATATAAATAATATAAAAATGAAACGCTTTCACGGGAAACCGCGAAAGCGTTTTATTTTATATATCAAAATTTTGTACTCAGCCAAATATCAATTATAATACTACAAACTAATGATAAAAATATATAAAGCAGCACAAAAACCCAGCCAAACGTCTCTAACCAAAAGTTTCCTCCAAGCAAAAACAATGCTATCGCGGTTAAGAAGAATCCGCCAACCATACTTATAATAACTCTTAACGTTTCCATAATTCATCCTCCTTGACTATATGTGCTTTCAATTCTTTCCTTTTTGGTGATGGACTTTCCTTGAAGTAGAAATCTTTCTCACCGCTGACGAATTTATCATAATCAATGCGGTGAAATTTTTCCTTTGCGTCCGTTCCGCCGTTGCACATCCATGCAACACGCCCAACGAAACCAACGTAGCTCAACCGTTTTCGGTGCTCAAGGGCAATAATATCGTCCGTTAGGTTTTCAGTCGGCTTGATGTTTCCGAATCTGTAGCCCTCGTTTTCCGCGTCCCGCAAAAATCTTTTGCAGGTTTCCGTATCCTTGAGGTAGATATAAACCTTTCCCTTATGGCTTTTTCTCAAGTTTTCAAGTGTTCTGTTTTTGTTGTTCATTCCCTTTTACCTCCAAATTAATTATTTTGAGGCGCGAAAAAATCCCATCGTCACCGATGGGATAAAAATATACTGTATTATCCTATCGGTCAAGCATTAGCACCTTACCTTCGGCAGGTTGCTGTGCGGTCAACGAGCTTGTCTCTCGCGCACTCTCTATAGGGTGTTTTTAATATATCATATTTTTTAAACGGTTTCAAGAGTTCTCCGTTTACAGTACAAAAAAACGTACTCCGAAACGGAATACGCTTTTATTTTTGCTTTTTTCTTATTTTTTTCTGCTAAGATTCTCTTTGTTGAAGTCAAGAACGAAAGACAGACCCACAACTGCAACGACAGTAATAATACACTCAAAAAGCATATAGAAACCGTTGTAGCCGAAGCTGTACGCCCAAACTGACTGCCAGCCGTCAGCATATTCGCCCCAAATCGTAACGCCTGAAACAAAGTGGCAAATGAATCGAAGCAGGGAAGCAACGAAGGCACCCAGCGCAAGAGATGCCGTCTGATTCTTAATTGCCTTTTTGAAAAGCGCTCCGCCGATACCGAGAGAAGCAAAAGCAAGCACGTAATCGGCAAAAATAAGAATAAGATACGCAACGATCCCCTTAACGTAAGCGAAGTTGCCGAGTCCCTGAAGCAGCATCTGAAGAATGCCGTGGATAACGCCCGTAACCGCGCCCCATTTCAAGCCGTAGCGATAGCCGATAATAACGATAGGCACCTGACTGAACAGCGTGATCGAGCCGCCCATCGGCGCTTTAAAAATTGTGACATATGAAAGCGCCGTAGCAAGAGCTATCATAACAGCCGTTTCGGTAAGCCTTCTCGTGGTTTTAATTGATGATTCAGCCATAAGTATTCTCCTTTCCGGAGGTTTACCTCCCAGATTCTCAACAAGTCAAAAGAAAAGCCCCGCTCGACAGAACGGGGCATACCAATAACAGCATTATGTAAAATCATAATAATATATCGTCTCAGCCGTTCGTGCTAACGTACGGTTCAAAGGGTATGATCTCAGCCTTTCGGCACCCCTGACTTATTAAGTTATTGCTATTATAGATTGTTTGCTATTATTTGTCAATACCGTTATACAAAGCGTATTCATACTTTTGTAATTTTTATAATATTTCCCACCTGTTTTCTACACTTTTTTGCAGTTTTTAAGCCAAAAACCCCAAAAAAACAAAATGCAAAGCGAAATCTACATATCGTTATTATTTTTGATTATTTAAAAAAATTACACAATATCTTGTATTTTTTTGAGAAAACTTATTGACAGCTACACTATATTTTGATATTATGTTATCACAACGCTTAAGGATGTAACAATTTTGTAACTTTTTGATAAGGGGTAGAAAGATGAAGATCATTAAAAGAAACGGCTCTGAAGTGGATTTTGATTTAAGCAAAATCATAACCGCCGTAACGAAGGCAAATGCCGCATGCGAGAAAAAAGAACTCTCCGACTCACAGATCAACGACATTGCGGAATACGTGGAATTTAAGATCCAGAAAGCGAATCGCGCGCTTTCCGTTGAGGAAATTCAGGATATCGTAGAAAATCAGATAATGGCTCAGGGCGCTTTTGAGGTTGCGAGAAGATATGTTAAGTATCGTTATAACCGCTCCCTTATCCGTAAAGCAAACACCACTGATAATCAGATACTTACGCTTATCGAATGCAATAACGAGGAAGTTAAGCAGGAAAATTCCAACAAAAACCCCACTGTTAACAGCGTTCAGCGCGACTATATGGCCGGCGAGGTTTCAAAGGATCTCACCAAGCGTATCCTTTTGCCCCAGGAAATCGTTGAGGCACACGAAAACGGCATAATCCATTTCCACGATGCGGACTATTTTGCTCAGCATATGCACAACTGCTGTCTCGTTAACCTTGAGGACATGCTCCAGAACGGCACGGTTATCAGCGGAACAATGATCGAAAGGCCGCACTCATTCTCCACCGCCTGCAACATAGCGACTCAGATCATCGCTCAGATCGCTTCAAACCAGTACGGCGGACAGAGCATCAGCCTTTCCCACCTTGCTCCCTTTGTTGATCTCAGCCGCAAGAAGTTCAGAAAAGAAGTTCGCGCGGAATTAGAGGCAGCGGGTATTGAACCCACTGACGAGCAGATCAACAGGATCACCGAAATCCGCGTTAAGGACGAGATCAACCGCGGCGTACAGATGATCCAGTATCAGGTTATAACCCTTATGACTACGAACGGACAAGCTCCCTTCGTAACCGTATTTATGTATCTCGACGAAGTTCCCGAGGGCCAGACGAGAGACGACCTTAAGCTTATCATCGAGGAGGTTCTCCACCAGCGCATTAAGGGCGTTAAGAACGAGAGCGGCGCTTGGATCACTCCCGCGTTCCCGAAGCTTATTTACGTGCTTGATGAGGACAACGTTACCGAAGGCTCGAAATATTGGGACGTTACCTGCCTTGCCGCTCAGTGCACCGCCAAACGCATGGTTCCCGATTACATTTCCGCTAAGAAAATGAAGGAATATAAGATTGATAAAAACGGCAATTCCTACGTTTATACCTGCATGGGCTGCCGCTCCTTCCTCACTCCCTACGTTGATCCCGCAACGGACGCTCCGAAATACTACGGCAGATTCAACCAGGGCGTAGTTACCCTCAATCTTGTTGATATCGCCTGCTCCTCCGGCGGAGATATGACGAATTTCTGGAAGATATTTGATGAGAGGCTTGATCTCTGCTACCGCGCGCTTATGTGCCGCCACAACAGACTTAAGGGTACTCCCAGCGACGTTGCCCCCATTCTTTGGCAGTACGGCGCACTTGCAAGACTTAAGAAGGGCGAGACGATCGATAAGCTCCTCCACGGCGGCTACTCCACGATCTCCCTTGGCTTCGCGGGACTTTACGAGTGCGTTAAGTATATGACAGGTAAGAGCCACACCGATCCCGAGGCAAAGGATTTCGCCCTTGCCGTTATGCAGAAGCTCAACGATGCCTGCAAGGGCTGGAAGGCTCAGGAGAATATTGATTTCTCAGTTTACGGCACTCCCCTTGAATCCACCACATATAAATTCGCCAAATGCCTGCAGAAGCGCTTTGGCAAGATCCCCGGAGTAACCGATAAAAACTATATCACCAACAGCTACCACGTTCATGTTACCGAGGAAATCGACGCCTTCACGAAGCTTTCCTTCGAGTCTGAATTCCAGCGTCTCTCCCCCGGCGGAGCTATCAGCTACGTTGAGGTTCCCGATATGCAGGATAATATTCCCGCCGTACTCAGCGTTATGAAGTATATTTACGATAATATTATGTACGCTGAGCTCAATACGAAGAGCGACTACTGCCAGTGCTGCGGTTACAACGGTGAAATTCAGATCGCTGAAAACGAGCACGGTAAGCTTGTTTGGAGATGCCCCAACTGCGGCAACGAGGATCAGGATAAGATGAACGTTGCTCGCCGCACCTGCGGATACATCGGCACTCAGTATTGGAATCAGGGAAGAACTCAGGAAATCAAGGAAAGAGTTTTACACTTATAATGAATATTGCTGAAATAAAAACAAACGATATTGCAAACGGAGAGGGCGTACGTACCTCTCTTTTTGTATCGGGTTGCCGCCACTGCTGCCCCGATTGCTTCAATGAAGTGGCATGGGATTTTGACTACGGCAAGCCCTTTACCGAGGAAACCGAAAACGAAATACTTCGCTCCGTTGCTCCCCCGTGGATCGCGGGGATATCCCTGCTTGGCGGCGAACCCTTTGAGCCTGAAAATCAGGCGGCGCTTCTTGCTTTTCTCAAAAAATTCAAGGCACAGTATCCCGGAAAGGACGTTTGGTGCTACAGCGGCTTTACATTTGAGGAGCTCACGGGCAAAGTACCTTCCCGCGCATTTACTGGTATATCAACTCAGCTTTTAGAGATGATAGACGTTCTCGTGGACGGCAGATACGAAAAGGCGCTGAAAAACATTATGCTGAAATTCCGAGGCTCTGAAAACCAAAGGGTTATAGACGTAAAAAAAACGCTGGCGCAGGGCGAGATAATCTTACATCTTAATTAGTTTTTTACTTTTCCTTTGCTAAAACACAACTATATACAGTTAAAATAAAGCACGTTAGGGTGAAAAGCCCCGGCGTGCTTTTGTATTTTAGGAGTGACAATTATGAAGCAAGGTAAAAAAACGAGATTGGGAATTGTTCTATTATTATTCATAACTATTATAATCGGTGTGGCTGGAAATATGGCGGTGAATTGGCGAAACACCGCACGCGAAGAAAGCGCGTATCTTTCCCAAGCTTTCACCGCGGAATCGCCCGAGACGATCATCAAGGAATATGCGGACAAACATAAAATCCCTTACAGTGAATATCCTGAGGATATCGTTAAGCTATTCGCGCGAAATGAGGAAACTAAGGACTTCGTTCTGAGCTATCCTAAGGAGCACGATAAGAAGCACCGCGTTAATATGAGTGAGTATGAAAAAAGCGAAACCGTGCCGCTTTTCATGCAATGGGACAAGCGCTGGGGCTATATGAAATACAGCGGTAACGTGGCAGGGATTACAGGCTGCGGTCCGGTTTGCCTTTCTATGGCGGCGTATTATCTTACAAAAGATCCCAATATGTCTCCCGATAAAATCATTGAGTTCGCGGCGAAAAACGGCTACGCATCAAACGGAAACGGCTCAAAATGGACTCTTATAAGCGAGGGCGGCAAAAAGCTCGGACTTGACGTAACTGAATTGCCCCTTGACAAAACGAGGATCGTAAACAATCTTCAGGCGGGATATCCGGTGATTTGCGTAATGGGTCCCGGGCATTTCACTACAACAGGGCATTTTATAGTGCTTACGGGATATGAGGACGGAAATTTCAGCGTAAACGATCCCAACAGCCATAAGAATTCAGAAAGGACTTGGACATATGAGGAGATCAAGGACGAGATAAAAAATATTTGGGCTATAAAGAATCTGCAATAAAAAAGGCACGCGCTGCGTGCCTTTTCATTATATATAATTCTTTATCTCAGCAAGGGAATCAACGATAATATCCGCCTTGATATCATCCGTTACAGGTGCTTTATCGTAATTAAACCAAATGGTTTTAATTCCGTAGGCAACGCCGCCGCTGATATCCGCCGAAAGGGAGTCGCCGATCAATACGACCTCCTCTTTGGGAATATTTCCGAGCCTTTCAAGGCATTTATCGAAAAATTCTTTTTTGGGCTTCGGCGCGCCAAGCTCCTCCGAAATGAACAGATGCGAAATATATTTCATCATATCAGAATTTCTGAGCCTTTTATTCTGCTGCCACGCTGAGGCGTTGCTGGCAACGCAAACCGTGTATTTTTTCGAAAGGTATTCAAGAAGCTCATATGCCCCGGCAACGATCTGCTTGCTTTCGGAAAAAGCAAGCCGAAATTCGTTTTCAAAGCTTGGGCCGTCCTTATCAATACCCAGCCTTTCGAAAATCATTTTCCAGCGTACCTTATAAAGCCCCTGTCTGTCCAGCTCTCCTGCTTCGATCTTGAGCCAGAGCATATCGTTTACCTCTTTAAACACAGGGAAAACGGCCTCACTGTTTTCAAGCTTGTGCCTCTTAAACATTACCCCTATCGTTTCCTTAACGCATTCATTGAAATCAAGAAGCGTATTGTCAACGTCTATCAAAACAGTAGTCAGCATAGTATATTTTTCTCCACAAATTCTATCACGTGCTCGTTATTCGAGCAAATTATATCGGTTGCCATCGCTTTCAGACTTTCGCGGGCGTTTGAAACGGCGCAACGCCTTGCGGCAACCTCAAAAAGGCTGAGATCGTTATCGCTGTCGCCCAGTGCGATTATCTCGTCAGCGCTTATTTTTAAAAGCTCGCACAGCATCAGCGTGCCCGTTCCTTTATTCGTTTTGCGGTTCATTATCTCAATATTGTTGCCCAGTGACGATACGATCTCAAGCTCGGGAAAACGCTTTTGAAGCTTACCAAAGCACTCAGCTCTCTCGCCCTCATCACGGAAAAATGCGTTGAACAGCTCGGGCTTGAGGTTTTCCTCCGCAAGACCGATATCAAAATCCTCCACCGTTTTTCTGCTCTTAGCAATTATTCTTCGAAACGCGGGCGGAACATTATAATATTCAAGCCGCTCGTCATTTATTTTGCTTTTATCGGCGTGGGGATAACAGCCGCTGTAAACCTCAATATACGTTTCATAGGAATCAAGCAGAGCGAAAACCTTTCGCGCTATGTCGGTAGAAACGGTTGATGAATATACAGTTCCCCGCTCTTTATCAAAAATGCCTGAGCCGTTAGAATATACAAAATATCTTATGTATTTACAATTTCTTATCGCTTCGGGGATCTCGTAATACGTCCGCCCGGTAACGGGCGCAACAGTTATTCCCCTTTTGCTCAGTCGCTCTATTGCCGCAAGATTCTCAAAGCTGAGCTGTGAGCTACTGTTTAGCAGTGTTCCGTCCACGTCTACTGCTATTAATGAATATCTCATTTTTCTACCATAATTCAAATTAATTTTAAGAGGATATCCCAAAGTCGAGATATCCTCTTTTTGTATTTACTTTAAAAATTCCTTCGTTACGTTTACGATATTCTCCGCAGAAAGACCAAACTGCTTGAGCAGATCCTTTGCGGGACCACTGTGACCGAACTCATCGTTAACGCCTATTCTCTTAACAGGAACGGGATATTTTTCGCTGAGCGCCGAGCAAACGCCTTCACCGAGACCGCCGATTATACTATGCTCCTCAACGGTGATGACCTTGCCGGTTTTCTTAGCGGAAGCGATAACGAGCTCCTCATCAAGAGGCTTAATGGTGGCAATATTGATGACCTCCGCACTGATCCCCTCTGCCTCAAGAGTTTTTCCCGCTTCGATAGCCTCCGCAACCATAAGTCCGTTTGCGATGATGGTAACGTCGCTACCCTCTTTAATAACCTCTCCCTTTCCGATCTCGAATTTATAGCTTTCATCGTGGAAAACCGGAACGGCAAGTCTGCCGAAGCGAAGATAAACAGGGCCTTCATACTTATAAGCCGCTTTAACAGCCTGCTTAGCCTCAACGTCGTCCGCAGGGCAGATAACCACCATACCCGGAATAGAGCGCATAAGGGCAAAGTCCTCACAGCACTGATGAGAAGCGCCGTCCTCTCCAACGGAAATTCCCGCGTGGGTAGCACCGATCTTAACATTGAGGTGGGGATAGCCGATAGAATTTCTTATCTGCTCAAAGGCCCTTCCGGCCGCGAACATCGCGAAGCTTGAAGCGAAGGGAACGAGTCCCATAGTACTCATACCCGCCGCGATGCACATCATATTTGATTCCGCGATACCGCAGTTTATATGCCTGTCGGGATATGCTTTTTTGAATATACCTGTCTTGGTGGCCGCAGAAAGATCGGCATCAAGAACAACGAGATTATCAGCGCCCTCGGCCGCCAGCTCCTTTAACGCCGTGCCGTAGCTGTCACGGGTCGCAACACATTTTACGTCTGCCATTCTTATGCCTCCTTTAACTCAGTGAGCCTTGCGTTAAGCTCCGCCATTGCCGTTTCATATTCTTCCGCGTTGGGGGCTTTTCCGTGCCAGCCCACTTGGTTTTCCATATAGGAAACGCCCTTGCCCTTAACTGTTTTCATAATGATTGCAAAGGGTTTGGTGCTCTGATGGAATTTCTCGAAAGCGCCATCGATCTCGTCAAGATCGTTACCGTCAATAACAACGTAGTCAAAGCCGAACGCCGCAACCTTCTGATCGATAGGCTCAGCGCTCATAACATCTTCACAGGAGCCGTCTATCTGCAGACCGTTTGAATCGATGATAATGCAAAGATTATCAAGCTCATACTGAGCGGCAAACATCATTGCCTCCCAAACCTGACCTTCCTCGATCTCGCCGTCGCCCAGCATGGCGAAAACGCGAACGCCGTCTTTACCGAGGTATTTCGCCGCCTTAGCCATTCCGCAGGCAGCGCTGATTCCCTGACCGAGGGAGCCTGTGCTCATATCAACGCCGGGAACGGTATTCATATTCGGATGGCCCTGAAGATAAGAGCCAATGTGACGAAGTGTTTTTAAATCCTCCACGGGGAAGAAGCCCGAATAGGCAAGCGCACTGTAAAGCGCGGGCGCCGCGTGACCCTTTGAGAGTACGAAGCGGTCGCGATCCGCTGATTTGGGATCTTTGGGATCGTATTTCATTTCTTTGCCGTAGAGATACGCAAGGATATCCGCCGCCGAAAGGCTTCCGCCCGGGTGACCTGCCTTAGCGTTATAGGTGCCTTCAATGATACCGATACGGATCTGCTCCGCAAGGATCTGAAGCTCCCTTTTGAGCTGATTTGTCATAGCAAAATCTCCTTTAATAATTTCGTTATTATTTTACCACTAAATACGCGTTTCTTCAATAGAAAATGAAAAAAATCCGAGAGGTCATTTCCCCTCTCGGATCTGCTTTGCGTATATCTTAATTTGTTTCCTTGATATCCACCAGCACGGCGCAAACGAGATATCTGTTCGCTTTCTGCCCGGTTATGCAGGTCGATAAAACAACGATCTTACTGTTCTCATCTATGGTAGTATCAAGCTCTGTTCGAACGTTTTTCGTGGTCGAATCGGGATTGGTAATAGTGGCCTGAAATTCCGCAAGATCCTCAGGTGAATTGAAATTAAAGGTGTTCATAATATGCCTGTCGTCATATTTAAACGCAGATATCACCTGATAGGTAAGCTGTTTTCCCGGAACGTAAATGTAAAAATACTCGTGTTCATCGAAGAATGCCTTGCTCTCGAAATTGTGGAGCGTTGTAAACATAATATCGCTATAGCCGTTATGGCCGTAGATAAGCGTTATCGGGTCTTCAAAATCCTTGCCGTTACAGCTTTCCGTATAAATCGCTCCGCTGGATATATACGATTTATCAACGGCACTGTGCTTCAAATAAAACTCATCGTCCGTATTGCTCTGTACGATCGGGTAGTTTACGTTGGTGCCGTTAACCTCTATCCATGCGTAGATCTCATCGTTCGTTTGAGTCAACGCGTCAAAATCAACGGGGCTTTCCACCTTTTCGTTGGTGGCAGGCTGTTTCGTAATATACAGCTCATGGTATTCATGACCCGATCGCGATTCATTATAAAGGTAATACACCAAATAGCCCGAAGCCGCGATGAAAAGAAGCAACAGGATTATCAGCGTTCTTTTTATAATTTTTTTAGTTCTTTCCTTTTTTTCGGATCTTTCCTGCATAATAATCACTCTCTTTTGAGATTTGAATTTGATTTACGTTAGCCTTGCCTTGCCGGTGCAAAGCTCATAATATCTTCCCTTAAGCCCGAGCAGCGCATCGTGATCTCCGCGTTCAAGGATCTCCCCGTGCTCAAGTACCATTATAGCATTAGAATTCCTAACTGTCGAGAGCCTGTGTGCAATAACGAATACGGTTCTGCCCTCCATCAGCCTATCCATACCGTGCTCAATATGAAGCTCCGTTCTCGTATCTACCGAAGAGGTAGCCTCATCAAGTATCATAACCGGCGGATCGGCAACCGCGGCTCTCGCAATCGCCAAAAGCTGGCGCTGACCCTGTGAGAGATTACCGCCGTCTCCCGTGATTACAGTGTTATAGCCGTCCGGCAGGCGCATTATGAAGGAGTGGGCGGAAGCAAGCTTCGCCGCCGCGATGCATTCTTCATCAGTAGCATCCAGCCTGCCGTAGCGGATATTCTCCATAACCGTTCCCGTGAACATATGGGTATCCTGAAGCACTATTGCAAGGCTCTTTCTAAGATCGTCCTTCTTTATGCGCTTTATATCGATACCGTCGTAGGTTATCGTACCCTCCTGAATATCATAGAAGCGGTTAAGGAGATTCGTAATCGTCGTCTTACCCGCGCCGGTTGAGCCTACGAAGGCGATCTTCTGACCGGGCTTTGCGTAGACGTTGATATTTTTAAGCACCTGCTTTTCCGGAATATAGCCGAAATCAACGTTTTCGAAAACAACGCTTCCCTCAACGGGTATACGCTCCTCGCCGTCTATCCAAAACCATTTCTTGCCCTCGGAATTGCGTTCCTCTAAAAGGGTTACGGTTCCGTCGTCAACGTCGCTGGGCGTTCCCATTATCTCAAATACGCGCTCAGCGCCAGCGAGGGCGGAGAAAATGTTGTTCATCTGGTTCATTATCTGGTCTATCGGCTGCCTGAACTGCCTCGTCTGCTGAAGGAATGTGAAAAACGTTCCTATGCTGAGGGAGCTTGATAAAACGAGTATTCCTCCCATAAGGGTCACGGTTGCATAAAGGGCGTTGTTTATTCCCGTTCCGCAGGGTCCCATAAGACCGGCGTAGAAGGTAGCATTTGTGGCGGCGTCGCGGTATCCCGAATTAAGCTCGTCAAACTCTCCGTTTGCCTGAGCCTCGTGATTGAACACCTTTATGACCTTCATTCCCTCGATGGTTTCCTCAATATTGCCGTTCATGGCGCCAAGCGCCTTCTGCTGAGCGGAGAAATATTTTCTCGTGTGCTTGGCAATATTGAGCGAATTTACGATCATAATAACGAGGAACACCAACGCTACCATGAAAAGCCGCCATTCAAGAACGATCATCATTACAACGATACTTACGAATGATAAAATAGATGAGAAAAACTGAACAATCGTCTGCTCAAGCATCATCTGAATATTATCAACGTCATTTGTAAAACGGCTCATAATTTCGCCGTGCGTGTTTGAGTCGAAATATCTCAGCGGCAGGGTTTGGAGATGATCAAATAAATCTTTTCTTATGTTGTTCGTTGTTTTATACGAGATCATAACCATTATCTTTGACTGAATGAACGAGAATATGGAAGTGCCGACATAAAACACCGATACTATAATAAGATTTTTCACCAGCAGGCTAATGCCTTCGGTGGCAAAAGTGCCCGCTTTTATTGAATCTGCCACGCCGTCAAGAATAGGCTTAAGCCAGTAAGACGCGCCTGTTGAACACAGGGTGGTTAGAATAAGCATGAGCAAAACCACAAGCAGCAAGGCTTTGTTTTTGCCTATATACATTAAGATTTTCAAAAGAGTTTTTTTCGTATCTCGGGGTTTTTTAACCTCAGCCCCTCTTCTTCCCGGAGGACCCATTGGCGGCATTATTCAAGCACCCCTTTCTGCTGAGTATGATATATCTCACGGTATATCTCGTTATTCTCAAGAAGCTCGTCGTTCTTTCCTATGGCGTTGAGCTTACCCTCATCAAGAACGATGATCTTATCAGCATCCTGAACTGATGAAATTCTTTGAGCAATGATAAGAACGGTGGCGTCTTTAAGCTTCGTGTAAAAGCTCTCTCTGATTTTTGCTTCCGTTGCGGTATCAACAGCGGAGGTGGAATCATCGAGAATAAGTATTTTCGGATTTTTTATCATTGCGCGGGCAATACAAAGCCTCTGCTTCTGCCCGCCTGAGAGGTTAAGACCGCCCTGCGAAAGATTCGTATCGTAGCCGTCCGGCTGTGCCATAATGAAATCGTGAGCCTGAGCCGCCTTGCACGCGGCGATTATTTCCTCGTCCGTAGCGTCGGGCTTACCCCAGCGGATATTCTCTTTGATCGTTCCGGAGAAGAGCAGATTTTTCTGAAGCACCACGCCGATAAGCTCGCGAAGCGCTTTGATATCGTAATCACGAACATCCACTCCGTCTATCAAAACCTCGCCCTCGGTAACGTCATAGAGGCGTGGTATCAGGTTTACAAGTGATGATTTACCGCAGCCCGTTGAGCCGATTATGCCTATAATGCTTCCCGGCTCAGCGGTGAAGCTGATATTTTCAAGCACCGCGTCCTTCTCGTTGTAGCCGAAGCTTACGTTTTTGAATTCGATCTTTCCCTTGGGATCATTAGGAATATGCGCTTTATCGGGGTTAACGATATCTATTTTCGTATCGAGAACCTCAACCACACGGTCGCCGCAGGCCTTCGCCCTCGTAAACTGCAAAAGGAACATTGAGAGCATTACGATGTTCATGAGCATCTGGAGTATGTACGAAGCAAGAACTGATATCTCGCCAACGTCCATAAGTCCGTTTGCGGCATCATTAGCGCCCCTTGCGTAAACGTAAACGATAACGACGTTAAGCAAGAACATCATAAGGGGCATTACCGTTACGATAAGGCCTGCCGCCTTCGCGCCCTGTGCCGCAAGGTCGTCAGAAGCGGTGTGGAATTTCTTCTTTTCCTCTTCTTCTCTTACGAACGCCTTCACTACTCTGACGCCGATAAGATTTTCCTGCACCACTCTGTTTACGTTATCGATCTTCTTCTGCATTTTCTGGAACATCGGGAAACCGAATTTCAACACGAAGAAAACGACTACTACCACAATGGGAAGCAAAACGAGAAGCATAACCGAAAGCCTTGCGTTAATGGAAAAGGCCATTACCGCCGAAACTATAAGGAGCGACGGCGTTCTTATCAGCATTCTAAGACACATCAAAACCGTGTTTTGAAGCATTGTAACGTCATTCGTCATTCTCGTGGTCAGCGAAGCGGTTGAAAACTGATCTATGTTTTTAAAGGAAAATCCGCTGGCGGTTTTATAAAGATCCCTTCTCAGCCTGTAGGAAAACCTCTGGCTTGCGATCGAAGAGGTTTTCATGGTCATTATACCGCCGCAGAGACCTAATATTGCCAAGCCTACCATTCCGAGACCGACCTTAACGACATAGCCCGTAAGATCCTCCGAGCCTGCCGCGTCGACCTTATTATACACTGTATTGGCGATCGAAGGCATTGCCAGCTCGCAGATCGCTTCGATTATCATACCTGAAGCGCTGGCAAGGGCAAAAAGCCAAAGACCCTTCATATATTTTGCCAATTTTTTAATCATCAATATTATCCTCCGATTTCATATTCTCAATAGCTCTGTCAAGAAGTTTTGAAAGAATATGCGTTTCCTCCTCGGTCATTCCCTTTTTCAGAACATCGTCCAGCATATCCATCTTTCTCCTTATATTTTCGGGAGCCTGCTTTGCCTTTTCCGTTGGATAAAGGCGTGTGAGCCGAGCGTCATCCTCATCGGCTTTTTTGATGATGAAGCCCGCCTTCTCCATTCTTTTCACGGAGACGGAAGCGGTTGCAACGGCAACGCCCAGCTCTTTAGAAAGCTCGCCGAGGGAGATTCCCTCGTTGTTATTTATCAAAAACAGAATATCCTGCTGACCTGAAAAAAGCCCCTGCTCTGCCGCCGCTTTATTAAATGCGATTTTCGTCATTTTTGAAAGGCAGGCGACCCTCGGCCCTATCATGCCCACCGGGGGCGCAACGCAGTTATTTCTCTTTTGCAATTTGCTCTCAACTCCGTCTAAATCGCTTACTGAAACACGGATAAGACGCGAATAAATTTGTTAATTTAGTCGACTAACGTTATCCGGCTTATGCTAATTTTAGCACAAGTTTACGAAAAGTCAACATGAATATTGTAAATTAATTGTTAATGTGTTAGAATGAACCCTCAGTGCTGAAAAATACGGGTGCGATTATGAATTTATATGATTATAATACTATAAATAAAATACTGACTTCCCACGGCTTTACCTTCTCCAAGGCTCTTGGGCAGAACTTCCTCGTTGATCCCGACGTATGCCCCGAAATGGCAAGACAGCTTGCGGCAGATAGTGAAACGGGCGTTATTGAGATCGGCCCCGGTATAGGCGTGCTTACCAAGGAGCTTTGCAAAGTTGCGGGAAAAGTGGTTGCCATTGAGCTTGACAAAAGGCTTTTTCCCGTTTTGAGAGAAACCCTCGGCGAATTCGATAACCTTGAGATCGTTGAGGGTGACGTGCTGGAGCTTGACCTTTCCGCCCTGATCGCTGAAAAATTTGCCGACAAGAAAAGCGTTAAGGTCTGCGCCAATCTGCCCTACTATATTACCTCGCCGGTTATTATGAAGCTGCTTGAAAGCAGGCTTCCTATTGATGAAATCGTGGTTATGGTACAAAAAGAGGCGGCCGAGCGCTTTTGTGCCGAGATCGGCTCAAGAGAATCAGGCGCGGTCACCGTAGCGGTAAATTACTACGCTGAGGCTCAAATGCTTTTTGAAGTTACCAAAGATTGCTTCTATCCCTCTCCAAAAATAGACAGCGCCGTTATGCGGCTTAAATTAAGAGACAAGCCCCCTGTTGAGGTGCAAGACGAAAACCGCTTCTTTGCAGTGGTAAAAGCGGCGTTTGCTCAAAGGAGAAAAACTGCGCTCAACAGCCTTTCAAGCGCGCTCGGTTTGCCGAAGGAAAAGGTTTTATCCGCCTTGGCGGCTATAGGAGCAGATGAAAGAGCGCGAGCGGAGAGCTTTTCGATAGAAGAACTTGCAAGGCTAAGCGAGATATTATAATGAATTCAAGTATGCGCGCTGAATAAGCGCAAACTCAGACAAGGAGGACAAAGCCGAATGGCTTCTAAAGAAAAAAGGGAGAAAATATTCTCCTCATATCCTATACCAAAGGCAGTTGCGGCGCTTGCCATACCGTCCGTGCTTTCGAGCATTGTTAACGTTATCTATAATATGGCAGACACCTACTTCGTAAGCCTTATGAAGGACACGAACGCTACCGCCGCCGTATCACTCACCATGCCGGTGTTCCTTTTCTTTGTGGCATTCGGAAATATTTTCGGCGTTGGCGGCTCTGCCTATATCTCCCGCTCAATGGGCGAAGGAAAAAAGGACAAGGTGAAAAAAATCAGCGCCTTTGCGGTTTTTTCATCAATACTTTCCGGCGTTATCCTGCTGACACTTATCCTTTCCCTTATTAAGCCGCTGATAGTGGCTCTCGGCTCAACGGGTGATGAGGTTTACGGCTACGCCTACGGTTATCTTAAATACATAGCCCTCGGCGGTCCTGCCATCGTAACCTCTATCACGGCGGGCAACCTCGTTCGCGGCGAGGGCGCGGCAAAGGAATCAATGACGGGGATGATGATAGGCACTATCACCAATATCATTCTTGATCCGATTATGATATTGGCTCTTGATATGGGCGTTGCGGGCGCGGCTATCGCAACGGTTATCGGCAACATTGCTTCTGTCGTTTACTACGCGGTTTACCTGATGAAGGGCAACTCAATTTTATCCTGCAATCCGAAGCGCTTCGCCGTTAACGACGGTATCGCAAGGAACGTTATCCCCATCGGAATACCCGCGGCGATAAACAACCTGCTGATGAGCTTTTCGAATATAATCCTCAACAACTTCATCAAGGATTACGGCGAGGCGGCAGTTGCCGCTTTGGGAATCGCGATGAAGGTTAATATGCTTATCGCTTTCGTTCAAATGGGCATAGGAATCGGCATCCAACCCCTGATCGGCTATTCCTACGGGGCGAAGAATATGCAGCGCCTGAAAAAGGCCATGGGCTTCACGATGATCTGCACCGCGATAATAGGCAGTGTGCTTACGGTTATTTACATTATCTTTTCATCTGAAATAATCAACGCATTTAACGGAGAAGGCAACGCTCAGGTTACGGAGTACGGCGTTAAGATACTCCGCGCGCTGATGATATCCGGTCCGTTTCTCGGCATTATGTTCACCTTTAATTTCGCGTTTCAGGGTATGGGCAAATCCGTCCCCAGCCTTATCCTTTCCCTCGGCAGACAAGGACTCGTTTTCCTGCCGCTGCTCGTTATAATGAGCAAGCTGAGCGGCTTCGACGGAATTGTTTATGCTCAGCCTATTGCGGATCTCGCCTGTCTGGTGCTGGCGGCGATAATGTTTGCGATCATAAATTCAAAGTTGAAAAAAGATCCTGCCTTTTATCCAAAGAGGGATTGATTGTAAGGCTTCTCCTCTGAGAAGGAAACAACAAAACTGCACATAAACAAAACAAGCAGGGCTTTTACCCTGCTTGTTTTTATTTTCACTTATGATCGATTACCGTCTTGCCGCCGAATAGTTGATATCTATCGACTTTTTGAAGAGCATATAATCGTACCAAGGACGCCACTGATCGCCGGTTTCGGTTTCCGACTTGAAGGTATCCTCGTCAGCGCCTAAGTTGATCTCAAGCATACCCTTGATCTCTTTTCCGTCTTTATAGCACATATCCCAGAAAGCGTGGTGACCAATGTACTTAACCGACGCGGGAACGTACATATAGCCCAACTGTCTGCAATAATAGAAGCAGTCGGAGCCGATATACTCAAGTCCCTCGGGAAGTGAGTCGTAAACGTTTGCCATTGAGTCAATGGCCTTGTAGGTGGTATCAGAGATAACCTCATCGGTGGTGTAGCTATATAAATTCTGAAGGCTCTCATTCTTGAATACAGCCATTGAGCCCATCGTTTTAACGCCCTCAGGAATATAAATATTGATATTCTTTGAGTATGCTAAAGCAAGCTGACCGATCTTGGTAACGGTTGAAGGAACAACGTAGGTTCTTACCGCACTGTCAAAGCCTGCCCAGAATTCCTCGTCATACGTTGCTCCGCTATCCTCGATAATGCCAAACCACTGGTTAACAAACTCGTCGTAGCCGTTAATCGCCTTAAGGTGCATATAGTATGCAGTTGGGAAGAATACCAGCTCAGTGAGGTCTTTCGTATAAACTACGCCGTCGATATCGCAATAGTAGGGATTCTCATCATCAATATCAACGTAGTTTATCCACCAGCAGCTGTAAATAGACGCGCCGTGGATCTCTCTTACGTCCTTACCAAAGGTGATCTTGGTGATCGTTTCATCGCAGTTGATGGCAAATTCATCAATAACAGAAATCGGCTTGGAATAATCCTTTTCTCCGGTTTCGTTATCAACGAAATAGTCGAACGTGATTTCGGTTACGTCGCCGGGGTTGTTGAATTTAACAAGCTCGTAAGTGCCGTCGTCAAGAGCTTTGAATTCATAAGGATCCTTATGTACGGCACGAACAGAAAGATAGATAGCTACGCCAATGGCGATCAAAAGCGCCACTACGAAGATGACCTTTTTGATTCCGGCGTTTTTAAAGGGCAGATTAACGTGGGGCGCCTGCAGTCCCTCAACCTGATAAGTCCATATCTCGTCCTCGGGAATATCAAGGGTATACGCTTCGGCAGTTGCCTGACCTTCCTTTGCTTCCTTTGTAAGGAAATCTTCATTCTGATTTGCCTTTTCTTTTTTCGCTTTTGCCATTATGACGTCACCTCCGCGGTTTCTTTTTCTTCAGCGGCTACGGAAACGGCTTCATCTTCAGGCGTGCCGTTTTCAGCCTCAAGCTGCTTTCTCGTTACTTCCTCACGGCGGCGCAGAACCTGCATAACCTTGTTCTGCTTATCATCGTCATAATCCCAAGTGAAGTAGGGGATCGTCATAAGAAGATAGCCGACTATATCAAATATAATAGGAACTACGATAATTCTAACTCTCGTTGAATCCATAAACAGAACGTCCCAGTTACTGCTGAAGCCAAACTTCAGAAGCAGAAGCGGGATAATGAGACCTACGAAAGTGGTGATCGGGCCTGTGAACCAGCCGAATACGCCTGAGAAGCTCTCAAGTCTTTCGCCTGAAAGATACATCTGATAGTCGTTTACACGAACGTCCATATCGTGACCGACCGACTTCGGAACTGTCTGGAACATTTCCGTGATCAGCAATACGATTATACATATCGTACCGCAGAGAACGAGATTTTCTCCGCAGAACAGATACGCCAAAACAACGATCGTATAGCACACCGCTCTTGAAAGCTGGAAGAAAATCATTATCTGCTTATAAGTAAACTTCTTAATAAAGTAAGGCGTGAACAGGTCAGGCGGTGTTCCCGCGAAGGATATGATCGCAACGATAAGACTGTAGATGAGACCGTCCAGACGGAAAGTATACAAATAGAGAACCGTTGTAAAGGCAAGCATACCGTTTCCAAGGGAATCGAGAAGACCAACAATGGTCTGAATCCACTTGTATCTGTTTCTCATAACGCCGAACATACCGTCCCAGAAGCTGATGCCAACCTTCTTTTGAAGCGGCGGCTGCGGGATCCTCTCTTTTATTCGGCCCGCGAATACCATCGTAAGCGATGAGGAAATGAGGAACGTAAACGGAATTATGTATTTGAATACGGCGATATCCGCCCACTTATCCTTCGTAAAGCTGATGAATACGGGAAGAAGTATCGCGAGTATGGACTGCGCAAAGTGAGAGAACTTGATGGGCCACGTTCTAACGAAAATTCTTTCACGAACGTTGGGGCTGCAGTTCTGAGCGCAGACCTCAAGGCTGTTACCGAAGCCGAATAAGTTGTAGATTGCGAACAGCAGGTTTGCAACCCAAACTCTGGTGGGAACGTCGGTAATCGTGGTGTAGAAAGGAAGCCAACCAAGAACGAATACCATTACTACCTTGGGGATCCAGTCGCAATAAAGTGAATACTTATATCTTCCGAATTTGGGAATGAGCTTTTTACGCCAGAAAATATTTCTCGCGCCTGCCCAACCGTTCCACAGAATATGTGTTCCGAGGATCTTAAACGCCGCCGTGGCGTTGATGCCCTCAAGGCCGTTAAGATATGTAATAAATTTGCCGGACTGATCAAACAGCTGCGAAACATCGCCAACGATCATTCCGATACCTATTGCTATAAGCAGTAAATACACCGCGTTGAACTTGCGTTCTTTTTTCTTCGGCAGGAAGCCGAGGTTGTCATTAATAACCCAGCCCATCAAAGTCCAGATATAATTGAGCGGCATATTGATAAGCGCAATTATAGAGAACGTAAGATAGGGAAGCTTATAATGATACATCATCAGATAGCAGCTTGCGGCAAATCCTAAGTATTCCAAAGTTTTAGACGCAACGTAGTTACTACCGCTACCGATGAGTATGTCCGCGTACTCTCTGTACGGAACGTACTTCCCGGGGGCGGGCTGTTTCCAGTGCGTCTTAATTTCGGTAAACAATTTGCCGGCTGATGAAGCTAATTTGTTTGCCATAAAATTTCCCCTTCCATTTGGTGTGTTATTTTGGTTATTTATAATAATATCATACTCATATTAAAATTGCACTATTTTTTTTATAAATTTATGAATTTTTTATGTACAATTTATTTCCAACACCTTTTCGGCAAAAAATACGGCGTGGTAATAAGCCACGCCGTATGGTTTTGGTATTTAATTAAGCCAAAGTGACTTTGAAAAGCTTTGCGCCGTGGGCGGGAACGTCCGCTTCAAAAACGTTTATGAATTCTCCCGCGTCCGCTTTCTCCCAGATGTCAAAAGCATTGTACGCCGTATCGGGCATAAGCACCGATCTTAAATCAACGCTGATTTTTTGCTCAACGTTTTTCGTGTTGAACACCGCAATATACTTGCACTTTTCGCCGTTGCTCTGCCAAACTATCGTGCCCTCACCGTTTTCCTCATCTCTAAAAAGCTGAGAAGCGCCGTAGGAGGTGCGGTGCATCTTCATATATTCCTCATTTGTGAGAAGTGATAAGGTCCACTCGTCGTTTTCGGGCATATTTCCGCCCATCATCAGCGGGCTTCTGAATATTCCCCAAAGGGTCATCATCGTGAGCTGCTCGGGCTTGGTGAACTGGGTATATCTGTCCGCAGCTCCGTGACACGGTGCGTTTTTGGCAAGCTTGCCGAGGGGAAGCATATCACAATCCGGCCAGCGGCCGTTTCCAACGTGCTTCTGCCACGTATAACAACGGTCAAACATCGCATGGAGCGGATCCCAATGATCCCAGAAATCGCCCGTCATTCGCCACATATTGGCATTTGCCGCAAGGTGATCTGCGTATTCGATGCCGGCAGGACCGGGTGAAAGAGAAAGCACCATATCCCTGCCACAGCCGTCTATAGCCTTTCTGATCATTTCCACCTCGTAGTCAGCTGAATAGGGGCTGTCCCATTTTCTGAATTCGGTTACGCAGATATCGTCGCACTTTATAAAGTCAACGCCCCACTGCGCGTAAAGCTCAAAAATGGAATTATAGTATTCCTGAGCGGCGGCAGTTCCTCTGCAGCCGTACATATCTGTGTTCCAAGCGCATACGGAAAAATGATGGGCGATATCGCGACAGGTGCTTTTGCTTCCCTTAATGGGGAGATTCGCGTGAACCGCGCCGCGGGGAACGCCTCTCATTATATGTATACCGAATTTCAAGCCTAAATTATGGCAGTAATCGGCAATGGGCTTAAAACCCTTTCCGCCTGCCGCGCTGGGGAAGCGGTTTTCGGCGGGAAGCAGTCTTCCGTATTCATCCATATTAAGCTCTGTAAAATTGTTGTAATCATTGCTTTTGGCCTTCGGCTCATACCATTGAATATCGCAAACGATATATTCCCAGCCGTAGGGCTTAAGGTGTTTTGCCATATAGTCCGCGTTTTCAAGAAGCTGTTTTTCATTAACCGCCGCGCCGAAGCAATCCCAGCTGTTCCAGCCCAGCGGAGGAGTTTTCGCAAGTGATCCGTGCATAATCGTTACACCTTTCATTATAAATAAACTGATATTACAATTATAAGCAATATGTTTTCAATGTCAACAAAAAATCCCAAAGCGCGCCGAAGTATCCGCACCTTTGGGATCATTTCTTTTATTCCTGAGCAGTTTTTGCCGCCGCTTCTTTTTCAGCCTTGCGCTCCGCTCTTTTTCTCTTTGCCTTGTAACTCATCAGCTTATCAAGATGCTCCTGCGGTGTTGAGCACGCACCGAGGGTAACAGATTTCGCGCCGTAAATACCGTGGAAATCCGAGCCGCCTGTCATAAGCAGCTTGTGCTTTTTGCAGATGGCGGTAAGCCTGATAATATCCTCCTCATCTGCGGACGGATGCCAGACCTCAACGCCGTCAAGCCCCATTGAAACGTATTTTTCTATTTCATCGGTATTCCCCGTCCAAATCGGATGGGCTAAAACCGCAATACCGCCCGCTCCGTGGATCTCTTCGATAACCTTTTCAACGCTTGGATATTTCGTTGGCGCAAGTATGTTCGTTTCACTGGTTGGGTCAAACAGCGCGTGATAAAGCTCGCCGAAGATCTTATCGGTATAGCCCGCGTCCATAAGCGCATGCATAATATGCTGTTTATAGAGATTGGTTGAGCCTGAGGCGTGGTTGATTATAAAATCAGACGTTATCGGGAAACGGCTTGCCACCTTGAGCATCATGATCTGGCCGGCTCTTTTTCTCGCAACCGAGGTGTGCCTGCATACTGCCTCAAGCCTATCCGGCGAATCCGCAAGATAGCTTAATATATGTACCTTTTTACCGGCCTCAAAATCAAATGCCGAAATCTCAACGCCGGAAATAACGGTTACGCCATAGCGCTTACCTATGATCTGACCTCTTACCGTGCCCGCAATACAGTCGTGGTCCGTTATGGCAATAGTATCTATGCCGCTCTTTTGCGCTATAACGATAAGGTCCTCAATACCTACCGAACCATCGCTTAATTTAGTATGACAATGAAGATCTGCTGCCATAGATTGCCTCCTTGTAAAAGGATTTATAGTTTGTTTATATATTAACATTATTTTATAAATGTTTCAAGTGGTAATTCCCACAAATTTCGTCGCAATCAACAATAAAATAGTCTTGTTATATGTTATTATTACTAAAAAAATCCAGTTCTGCAAGCTCATGATACAGTGCGGAAACAGGAAGCCCAACCACGTTGAAGTAATCACCGCTAACGCCCTCTACAAAACGCGAGCCAAAGCCCTGTATTCCGTAAGCGCCCGCCTTGTCCCGGCACTCTCCCGTATTGACGTAATCTCTTATTTCAGCTTCTGAAAGACGGCAAAACTTTACCTTGGTTTCTTTATAAAACGAGCGCTCTGCATTAGGGCTTAGGATCGTAACTCCCGTAAACACGGAATGCTCCCTGCCGCTGAGCCTTTTGAGCATTGAAAACGCCTCTTCATCATCAGCGGGCTTCCCGAGAATCTCACCGTCCAGTACAACTATGGTGTCCGCCCCAATGACCGTGTCAATTCCGTTATTTACCGCCTGCGCCTTGATCTTGGACAGGTAAAGAACAGCCTCTTCCGGCGAAATACCCTTGGGCAGAGTTTCGTCCGCATCCGCGGCTTTTATTATAAAATCAGTTGTAATAAGGCCTAAAAGCTCTTTTCTTCTCGGCGATTTTGAAGCCAATATGAGCATTAAAACACTCCTCTGTAATATAATCCTCTCGTAAAATCGAAATTCGCTTTTTCTCCCTTTTCATAAAGAGAAATGATTTTTTCAATCTTTGATTTTTCTTCATCGGTGAAGTAGAAATGAACGAAATCCGTTTTGATTTCATGGAGCCTGTCCGCCATATAGAGCGGCACACTGTTGAGTATCTCAACGCAGGGATAAGGCGAGCAGACAACGGGGAAGCGTGCGCCCTTTCTGTCCGTCAAAGCTCCTCTTTTTTTGCATTTTTCACAACCGATGTTATTTTTAACAGGACAATTTCTCGTAAGCATAAGCGGCAATCTGCCGTAGGCGATGAGCCCCGTATCATTTGCGTTGATCCGATTTGCCTCGTCAAGCGTGAGCTCAAAGGAGAGGATCGGTGAATTGATCTTGCTTGCTGAAATACTGTTGAAAACGTTCAGCCCAAAATCCCCGTAGACCTTAAAGCCCATTTTCTCCGCAAGCCTGTACGCGCCTAAATTGCCGCAAAGGGCATATTTTACGCCGATTTTTTTCAATTCCTCAAGCCTTTTCGCAAGCATTTGCTCTTTGCCGAAAAGCCCCCTCGGCAGTTCAACACCCGCCGAGTTATCAATAAAATCCTCGGCGCTTGACCATATCGGTATGAACACTCTTTTAAATGGGTGTTTGTCCGGTATCTGCTCGGCACTTGAAAATCTTGCTGTGAAATAGGGCTTGGTTTTTCCGCTTCTCGGCGGGATTACCGGCATAGGCAGACAAACTGGCTCGCACGTCTCAACGGCAGACAGCTTTTTCACCGCTTCCCTGCGCATGGAATTTATCTTCGAGACAGGAACGATAAGTCCTTCGTCAAGCGTTATATCTACACTTCGAGCGAAAAACTGCGTTCCGCCCAGCTTAGAAAGCCTTTCACGCAGCCCCTCTTCTGTCATAGGCTTATTGATCGCCGCTTCCGGAATTTCCCCAACGATTTTCGCAGTTTTTCCCAAAGCTGAGGAAACAAGACGAACAGGCTTATCTTTGACACATTCAAATTCAATATCCATCGGCATCAGCGGATTTTCATTATCGTACAAATGCGAAAGCTCCTTTAACACCGGCTTCGCGGCGACAACGTCCTCCTTTTGCCTTACACCGAACATTGATTTATCTCTTGCGTTATCAAAATAGCCCTGCGTAAATCCGCTGCGGCTGAAAATGCTTTTCAATACCTTTTCATCGGCATGTGAATAATCGCCGTCTATCGCTTTTTTTACGGCTGTAACCGCCGCCGCAACGTATTCAGGGCGCTTCATTCTGCCTTCAATTTTCAGGCTTACTATTCCCAAGGATCCTATTTCTTTAAGCCGTTTTATTAGGCTTAAATCTTTTAAGCTCAGGTCAAAGCTGCCGCTGTTGTCCGCTGAAAAGGAAAGTCTGCAGGGCTGGGCGCAGAGTCCCCTGTTTCCGCTTCGCTGACCGATCATTGCCGAAAGGCAGCACTGCCCCGAAACGCTCATACAGAGCGCGCCGTGAACGAATATCTCCAGCTCCATATCGGTGCTTTTTCTTATTTCGAAAATTTCCTCAGCGGTCATTTCCCTGGGAAGCACAGCTCTGGCAATGCCCATAGCCGCAAGGGCCTTGAAGCCCTCGGGCGTCATAACGCTCATCTGCGTTGAGGCGTGAAGCCTTGCTTCGGGAAAGCATTCGCTTATCATTTTTATAACGCCAATATCCTGAATGATGAAGGCGTCCACGCCGCATTTTAGCGCACACTTAACAAGATCGTATGCCTGCTCAAGCTCACCGTCTTTACAAAGCGTGTTGACCGTAAGATAGACCTTAACGCCCCTTGCGTGGCAGTAAGCGACCGCTTCCTTTAGCTCATCATCATTAAAATTGCCGGCATTTCGACGGGCGTTGAGCGCTTTACCCCCAAGGTAAACAGCGTTCGCGCCACATCTAACACCGGCAACAAGTGACTCCCGCGAGCCCGCGGGAGCTAAAATTTCAAATTTCATAAACCGATCTTATCCGTTAAGCTTATTTCTAAGCTTCTCAATTTCTCTGTTCAGCCTGTCGATCTCGCGTCTTTCAACATCAACCTCGATCTTTGATCTTGCGGCATCCTCAATATAATCCTTGATTTGAGCACGAAGATTATCCGCTGCGGCGGTTGCCTTTTTGCAGTTATCAGCCTGATCGAGAGCTACGAGAATGGCGCACTGAATTAAAGAAAGGCTGGGGCTGCTGTCTGAAATGCTTCTCATTTCGGAATCGATAAGCTCACCAAGGCTTTCTACGTATTCGGGATCATCCTCCGTTACTATTGAATATGTTGCTCCGCAAATCTTGAGCTGAACTTTATTTTTTTGAGTCATAATGATGCCTCCAATTGAAATAATCATATCTGTATTTAGTATAACAAGATTATAAAATCTTGTCAAATATTAAAAGAAACAGTTGCTAAATTATTTTTCCAAGTGCTAAATGTGCAGAATAGCCGATGCAAGAGCGATATATACGAGAAGCGAAACGGCGTCCACGATGGTGGTGATAAAGGGGCTTGCCATAACGGCGGGGTCAAAGCCCAGCTTCTTTGCAAGTATCGGCAGTGTGCAGCCAATCATCTTTGCCATTATAATCTCAAGCATTATCGTAAGGCTTATAACGAGAGCGACCACAGCGTTAATATCCTCATTACCAAGCACGATCCTGTCAAACAACATCAATTTGGTAAAGCAGACAGCCGCAAGCGAAATACCGCAGAAGGCGCCCACCTTTATTTCTTTCCAGATTACTCTGAGAATATCCTTAATATCTATCTCACCCAGCGAAAGAGAGCGGATTATCGTAACGCTTGCCTGGCCGCCGGAATTTCCGCCGGTGTCCATGATCATCGGAATGAACGCGATAAGAACGGCAACTGCAGAAAGCTTTTCCTCAAAGGTGGTGAGTATCTGGCTTGTAATAGTTGCCGAGATCATCAGCAGTAAAAGCCACGGAATACGCTTTTTCCAGGTTTCCAGCACGCCTGTTTTGAGATAGGGCGTATCAGTGGGGATAATAGCCGCCATCTTTTGAATATCCTCGGTGTTCTCCTCCTGGATAACGTCGATAGCGTCATCGATGGTGATGATACCAACGAGCCTGTCCTCCATATCCACAACGGGCATTGCCAGGAAGTCGTATTTTGAAAGCTGGGCAGAGGCGGTCTCTCGGTCGTCAAGAGTATTTATAGCGATAACGTTCGTCTCCATAAACTCCTCGATAACGTCGTCATAATCGTGGAGCAGCAGATCCTTAACGGTCAAAACACCTATCAGGTGGCGGGATTCGTCCGTAACGTAGCAGGTGTATATCGTCTCCTTATCAACGCCCGTTCTTCTTATGCGTTTAAAGGCGTCCTCCACCGTCATATTCTTTTTCAGGTCAACGAACTCGGGGGTCATGATCGAGCCCGCGGAATCCTCCGGGTATTTTAAAATTGTGTTGATCGCTTCCCTCGTTTCGGGATCGGTATTCTTGAGAATACGCTTAACGATCGTGGCGGGCATTTCCTCAATAATATCCGCCGCGTCGTCGATATAGATCTCGTCAAGAACTTCCCTAAGCTCCGAATCGGAGAAGGCTCTTATCAAATTTTCCTGAGTGTCAAAATCGAATTCAACGAAGGTCTCTGCCGCGTTTTCCTTAGTGAGAAGTCGGAAAAAGAATACCCGTCGGCGTTCATCCTCAACCGATTCCAGAAGCTGGGCAATATCGGCAGGATTCGTATCGTTGAGGATCTCCTTCAGCTCGCTTATGCTTCGCGTCTCGTAAAGCTCCTCTATCGTTGTCGTCATTTCTTCAAATTCCACGTTCTCACTTCCTTTTGTCTTATTCTACCGCAATATTGCGGCGAAAAAAATCACACCTTAGCGGCTTGCGTAGAAGCTCTTCTCCTCCTTATCATAAGGAGTTATTGTTAATCGCTTAGTAACTGCCGCAAGCAGGGCGATTACAAGTATTCCCCCGGCCACAGAGCAAACGATAATCATGAAGAGCGGCTGCTGATAGAATTTCTCATTGCTTACGAAAGAGACGTAATCCTCAGCGTTCATCTCAGCCTTGACCTCTTCCAGCGATTTGTTTACTCTTTTTACTTTGAATTTATATTGCTTCGTAGTTCCGTCAGACGCAACCACCGTGAAGCTGAGATCCGGCTGCTGATCGATGTTTATCTCAACGCTCAGGGGCGCGCATCTTGCGTTTACGTCCTCCGTGACCGGAGTAATATCAAGCTGTGTCAAATCGGATGGAATATAAAGCTGATATACTGTATCCTCAGCGTTTATGGTAGGCTGCACCTCGCCGTATTCGCAGATAAGAGCGGTGAGGTTTTTGTTGTTTGTAACCGCGTATTCCTGAGGGTTGCTATAGTTAAAGGTGTAAATTATGCTGCCGCTTTCAAAGGAAAGCGTAACGACGATGCCTGTCTGACGGCCCGTTTCGTCATAGCTATATGTAACGAAAATCTTTGCCTCTCCCGAAATCCCATACGATTTGAGCATAGGGCTGATAGCCGGATCTTTGAGAGTCACCGTAAAATTCGTTTTATCCTTTGAAAATCCGCCGTCTATATCAGCGTTCGTAAAGCTGATAGATTCCAGATACGGAACGTTTGACAAAAGCGCGGTTTGCACCGCCGTGTCTCCGGCTCCAAAGGCGGTAACGCCTCCGAAAAGGCAGCACGCCGATATCAAAGCGGCAAAAAGCAAAGAAAATCCCCTTTTCATTTTCCTTTTCATTTTACTGTTCGACAAGAATATAGCTCGATATTCCGCTTTCCTCCAATTTTTCTTTAGTTAACGCTTTATCCGCAGACGTAGTTATATAATACGTCTGACTATCGTTCAGATCGTTTGAAATTATTTCAGAAATATTGTTAAGATCATCTTCGTCAATGGAGATATCTACTGCTTCGAGCAGCTTGATATCCGTGCCGATATCGCCGTAAAGGCGCTTTGCGAGGGCTTCAAAGCCGTCATTATAGCTGCCGCTGATATCATCGGGCAGCTCAAGGCCTCTCAGGAGAAATACCGAAACGCCCTGTCCGTAAATCTCCGCGATGATATCCCTTATATAGCTATACGCCAACTCGGAATCCGGGTTAAGATACGTATTTCCGCGGGAATCCTCATAAAGTGAGCCGTCGTCATTCAAAACTGCCATTGAGCCGTCGGCAGAGGGAGCAAGACCATCGAGATAGCAGTAAACTATGCCTACGGCAAAAATATTCCTTTGCTCGAAAATCGCGGCAGAGCCCGGGAGATCGTTGGCGGCAAACGCGGTTGCCCCAAAGGCGTCTATGTTTGCGAGACTGCTTTTGTAGCTGACCGTACCGTCGCTTCGTTTGATATCAAAGGCAACGCCGTTATACGAGTCTTCCTGCGCCTGCGATAAAACAGAATTCAGAATATCAGAGCCGTCCAGCGAAGCGATCTCAATACGCTGCGCATTGAGTTCCAAAGAAGCGCTGTTGAAGCCGCCTTGTGAATACTCCCCCGCGCCGGATATATCCGGCATTGCGTTGCGCTTCATATAAACGCTCATTCCGGCATATCCCAGATTAAGCATTGCAAAAGCGAGGATGAGTATCGGCACAAGCTTTAAAAGCTTCTGAATTCTACGGTAAGCCTCGAGCTTTCGCGATCTCGATTTTTTCTTTGGCCTCAGATAATCGAATTTATCGGAATATATGCCGCCGTCCGCATACTTATCGGCAAAATCGATACGTCTGCCCTGAACGTCCTCAGTCCACTTTTGATTCCGCTTTACGTTTTTGTAAAAGCGTTTCTTTCTCATACGTTACCCGCGTTCTCTTTCAATAACTGTATCGTTGCGGCAGGGTCACTGCTTTTAAACACGGCAGAGCCCGCAACGAAAACGTTCGCTCCCGCCTTGGCGCACACCTTTACTGTTTCGGCGTTAACACCGCCGTCCACCTGAATATCAACCTCAGGATAATCAGCCCTCAGCTTTTCGATCTTCGGCATCATATCCGCCATAAAGCTTTGGCCGCCGAAGCCCGGCTCAACAGTCATAACAAGAACCATTGAGAGCCTGTCCATATACGGATAAACCGCCTCGATATCAGTACCCGGCTTAACGGAAAGCGAGGCCTTGCAGCCGCAGGCAATAATTTTATCAATTGTTTTGCTTATATCGCTGGAGCATTCCACGTGGAAGGTTATGACGTCAGCGCCCGCGTCGGCAAAATCCTCAATATATTTAAGGGGATCGGAGATCATAAGATGAACGTCAAAGGGCACGCCGCAAACGGCTCTCATGGCCTTTATAACAGGCGCGCCGATGGTGATATTCGGCACGAAATGGCCGTCCATAACGTCAAGGTGGATCATATCCGCTCCCGCGTTTTCACATTTTTTAAGCTCTGCCTCAAGATTGGCAAAATCGCTTGCCAGCATAGACGGTGAAATTTTTATATCCATAAGCCCTCCATAATACATACGTATAGATAATATTATTATACATTAAGAGAAATTTAAAATCAACCTTAAAATATTTACATTAATGACATAAAAATGCCCCGAAGCTGACGAATCAGTTTCGGGGGTTGGAAATAAATTAATAATATTCAGAATCTTCCGTTTCTCCGATGATATCTATTTCTCCGGTATCGGGATCAATAAAAAACTGAAACCATTCATTAACGGCATCGAATGAACCGTTGGTGTTTCCGGCGCTCGCTTTGCTGTTATCCAATGCGCTCATTGCGGGATATCTCAGCAAAGCCAGCCGATCAGACGGATGCGTGTAAGCAAAACGGGTCATGACCGACCACGAAGCCGTAGTGCTATTAATAAGGTTGTAAGAAACGTATCCCCGGTGATTTTCACCGCTATCCGGTAATGAAAAACCTGCGTACACCTGTGCGTCAAGCGTATAACCGGTGTTTTCAATGCTCAATGAATAATAAGAAGCGGTATGGGTTTTCCCATCTTCATCGTAAAAAATTCTTCCCGATGCCTCTCCTTTTGGTTCCCATTCCTGTGTGCTGATCCATATCTGTATGCCCTCCGTGCCGTAAAATTTCGGGCTGTCAAGCCAAATGAAATGGTGGAACATTTTCCAGTTGTCCCCCTCTCCGGAAAGCCTTACGGCAACGCCCCGGATCCTCAGTTCATTTGCTTCTGATAAATAGTAATAATGATCCTCGGAGCAAAGCACATGAAAAGCTCCCTCGCATTCCAGAATATCCTCATCTGAAATATCCTTCAGGATATCCTCCGGAAAGCCCAGTTCCAACAGATTTTCTTTGATCTCAGTTATCTGCGCGGTCTCATTAGTTTCCACAGGCTCCCACTTCATAGGATAGCTGTTGAAAAAGGCGTAGCCGCACACCATACCAACGGTAAACAGTAAACAAACCGTCGCCGTCAGCGCTTTATCACTCATCTTTACAGGGGCGGCATTTATCGCGTAGCCCGCTTCGTCCAGCTCCTTTGAGAGTTTGAGCAGACTGCGGATCATCAGAATAAAGAGAACGATCATCAGTATCGGAATGATCAATCCCTCGTAGTTTAACAGTCCGAGCGCCGCAAGGGCCACATACCAAACTATCAGCGCCGCCGCGCTTTTCGCGCCATCGAGTAAGCCGGCCTTTCGCCGAACTGCCCTGAACGCCTGCCAAAGACAAATCAGCAGCAAAAGCGTTGCGATAATATTGACCGCTATAATGATCTTCGTCGCAACTTCTCCGCAATCTAATACAGTAGTATTGAAAATGATAGAAGTAAAATCGCTCACGGCATAAACAATATTTAAAATGTTGCAGGCTTTGAACCACTTGTTTTCCCTGCGAAGCGCTCTGAAGCCAAGCAATGTCAGAACAGTTCCGATAAACGGCAGAATATAATTGAGTCCCAACACCTCGAGCACCATCATTCTCAGCGCCAAGCCCCATATCACACGTCTTGTCGCCTTGCGCCACGGCGTGATCTCGTCCGTTACGTAATCGGGGGGAAACTCGCCGAGACTGCTTTCAATGAGCGCATTAAATTCCTTATCGTTTTCAAAATCAAAGTCTTTCTCAGTCATCTGCTTCACCTCCCAGCATTTTGCGTAATTTTTTCTTGACCCGATACAGCTTGCCCTCCACCGCGCGGAGGGAAAACCCCATTTCAGAGGCGATCTGCTCGGTGGACTGCATATAGTAATATTTTCTGTAAAACAGCGTTTGTTCGTTCGAACTGAGCTGCTTAATCGCCCGAGTTAAAGCGGCGGCTCGCTCCTTTTTAAGCACACTTTCTTCAGGCGTAATCTCCCGAGAGGGCATTTCCGGCGGTATCTCCTGAGCAGTATCGGCGGCGTTTTTACGCGCTCTGTTCAACGCCGTGTTTCTCGTTATCGCCGTGAGCCACGCGGTCCATTTCCCTTGCTTGGGATCAAAATAGTTAATTTTCTCCCATACCCGCATCGCTACGTCCGAAAGGCATTCCTCCCTATCCTCAGGGCTTTGCAAAATCGGCGCGATGATATACCGCATAAGAGGGCCGTAGTGCGTGAGCAGCTCCTCAATTCCCTTTTCGTCACGAAGACGGATCAGGCTGATTATCTCTTGTTCGTTCACACTATTCCCCCTTTTCAACAACTTTCTACTCTATTATACACAAACAACCGCAAAAACCCACGCAAAATTAATTATATTTCCACTTGTTTTTAAAAATTATGTGTAGTAGAATATATGGGTATTTTAAGGTATATACTTGATAAGAATTAATCCGTATGGAGGAAAGATTATGATTCAGGCAAACAACGTTACGGTGCAGTTTGGAGGAAAAGCTTTATTCGAAAGGGTAAATGTTATCTTCTCACCCGGCAACTGCTACGGCATTATAGGCGCGAACGGCGCGGGAAAATCAACCTTTTTAAAGGTTCTCAGCGGCGAGCTTGAGCCGCAAAAGGGCGAAGTTTTTATGACCCCCGGTGAAAGACTTTCCGTTCTTGAGCAGGACCATTTTAAATATGACGATTACGAGGTAGTAAGAACCGTTCTTATGGGCAATCCCCGCCTTATTGAAATTATGGAGGAGAAGGACGCCCTTTACGCAAAACCCGATTTCAGCGAGGAAGACGGTATCCGCGCCGGCGAGCTTGAGGCGGAATTCGCCGATCTTGACGGCTGGAACGCGGAATCGGACGCTGAGTTTATGCTCAACAAGCTGGGTGTTACCGATGAATACCACTATCTCACCATGGCGGAGCTTCCCTCCGACTTAAAGGTTAAGGTGCTTCTCGCGAAGGCGCTTTTCGGTAATCCCGACGTGCTTCTTCTTGACGAGCCTACCAACCACCTTGATCTTTCGGCTATCCGCTGGCTCGAAAACTTCCTGATGGATTTTGAGAACACCGTTATCGTTGTATCCCACGACCGTCACTTCTTAAACAAGGTCTGCACCCATATCTGCGACGTGGACTTCGGCAAGATCCAGATGTACGTCGGCAACTACGATTTCTGGTATGAATACACTCAGATGCGTCAGCGCCAGATGAAGGATCAGAACAAGAAGAACGAGCAGAAGATCAAGGAATTGCAGGAATTTATCCAGCGTTTCAGCGCAAACGCTTCAAAATCAAAGCAGGCGACCAGCCGTAAGAAGCAGCTTGACGCTCTCGAAATGATCGAGATGCCGGTTTCCTCAAGGCGCTTCCCCTACGTTGATTTCAAGCCGGACAGAGAATGCGGCAACGATCTGCTTCGTGTTGACCACCTCTCCAAAACGATCGGCGACAGAAAGGTTCTCGATGATATTTCATTCATCATTCACCCGAGAGAAAAGGTTGCCTTCGTTGGCTCTGACGCGGTAGCGAAAACCACCCTTTTCAAAATCATAATGGGCGAAATGGAGCCTGACGAGGGCGAATTCAAATGGGGCGTTACCACCTCACAGAGCTATTTCCCCAGCGATAACAGCGCTTATTTCGACGGCGTAGAACACAATCTTATAAACTGGCTTCGCCAGTACACCACACAAACTCTTGAAACAGATATCAGAAGCTGGCTTGGAAGAATGCTCTTCAGCGGTGACGACGCGCTGAAAATGGCAAACGTGCTTTCCGGCGGCGAGCGCGTTAGATGTATGCTTTGCAAAATGATGCTCAGCGGCGCAAACGTTCTCGTGCTTGACGAGCCTACCAACCACCTTGATCTTGAATCCATTACCGCGCTGAACAACGGTCTTATTCGCTATCCCGAAACGGTACTTTTCACCTCTCACGACCATCAGTTTATCCAGACCATTGCTGACAGGATCATTGAGATTTCAGGCGATAAGATCGTTGATTACAAGGGAAGCTACGATGAATTCCTTGAAAACTTTGACGAGGATCAGCTAAAAAAATATTAATATTTTGATAACGCAAAAGACTGTCTCAAAAACGAGACAGTCTTTTTTATATTTCGTTTATTCAACGGTTACGGATTTCGCGAGATTTCGTGGCTTATCGATAGGCAAGCCCTTTTCGTTCGCCACGTAGTAAGCGAGAAGCTGAAGCGGTATCACCTCGAGTGACGGCGTTAAAAACGGTATGGAATCGGGATAGGTCACTACCGTTTCAAGCTGAGGAAGCTCCGCCGCAAGGCTTTCCGGCGCGAAGGCGATCACCCTTGCCCCCCTGGCAATGACCTCAATGAGATTGGAAATCGTTTTCGGCAGAAGCTCCTTATTGCTGATAAGCCCGAAGCAGACCGTACCCTTTTCGATAAGGCTTATCGTTCCGTGCTTCAGCTCGCTGGCGGGATAGCCCGCGCAGTCTATATAGCTGATCTCCTTCAATTTCAGCGCACCCTCAAGAGAAACGCCGTAATCAACGTTTCTTCCGAGAAAGTAACACTTATCCATATCCTTTAGCTCTTTTGCCAGCGCCTTTATTTCGTCCGCTTTTGCAAAAAGCTTCTCGATCTTTTTCGGAAGCAAAAGGCTCATATTAATGGCTATCTCGCTGAAAACCTCAGTACACGCGCCGCGTTTGCGGGCAATGTAAATGCAAAGCATATCAAGCACCGCCAGCTGGCAGGAAAACGCCTTGGTGGTGGCAACGGCTATTTCCGCTCCCGCGCGGGTCAAAATACTATATCGGCTCATTTTCGCTATGGAGCTTTCAGGCACGTTGACAACGCTTACGGTTTTCGCGTCCATATCCCTTGCCTTTTTCAGCGCCGCAAGGCTATCAGCCGTTTCTCCGCTCTGGCTTATGATTATAACGAGGCAGTTTTCATCAAGCACTGTATCGGCGTATCTGAATTCACCCGCGTATTCCGCAAAGGTAGGCACTTTCGCTATTTTTTCAAAATTATATTTGGCGATAAGCCCCACGTGATATGCCGAGCCGCAACCGACTATATATATCCTGCCGAGATTTTTAAAATCCTCATCGGTATAGGGCATATCCTCAAAGATCACCTCGCCGTCGTGGGTGACGGCTTCAAGCGTTCTGCCGATGACCTCAGGCTCTTCATAAATTTCTTTCAGCATATAATGGGGAAAATTTCCCTTATCTGCGGCGCTTTTGTTCAGCTGAATTTCCTTGATTTCTTTTTTGATCTCTGCAAACGAGGCATTGTAAACGGTTATATTTTTTGCCGTGATCTTTGCCGTTTCGCCGTCCTCCAGATAGATCGCCCGCTTCGTATAATGAAGCAGGGGATTTACGTCCGAGGCGATAAAGTTTTCACCCTCTCCCACTCCGATTATTAGCGGAGAACCCTTTTTAGTGCAATAGAGAGTATCGCTGTCATCCGTGCAAATTATACCTAAGGCGTATGATCCCTCAAGCAGGTTGACTGTTTTCCTGATGGCATCAACGGCGTCGCCGTTATAATTGAGCTCCAGCAGCTTCGGGATGACCTCGGTATCCGTTTCGCTTTCGAATACCACTCCGCTCATGGCGAGGCTCTCTTTGATCTCGCTGTAGTTTTCAATAATTCCGTTATGCACCACGGCAAAATGCCTGCTGCAATGGGGGTGGGCGTTTATTTCGTTCGCCTTTCCGTGGGTAGCCCAACGGGTGTGTCCAATACCGAGATTCCCCGTAAGCGTGATCTCCTGAAGTTTCTCCTCAAGAAATTTTATTTCACCCTTGGCCTTGATTATTCCCAGCTTGTTTTTATTTAAAACGGCAATTCCGCCGCTGTCGTACCCTCTGTATTCAAGGCCTTTCAGCCCTTTTATAAGAATTCCGGTTGCTTCGCTTCTGCCAATATAGCCGATAATACCGCACATAATATATCTCCCTTAACTCAATCTCACATTAAAGCATATTAAGGCGAGCGGCAATTATGCTCATATCGTCTTCTTTTTTCCCTTGGGCGATATTCAACGCCTCGCGCAAAACGGTATCGGCTATTTCCTGAGGTGAAGCATCCTCAAAGCCCCTGAGCATCGCGGGGAGCCAATCACCGCCCACGTCTATTATGCCGTCGCTCACCATAACGATAAGGTTTCCGTTACTTAAAACCGCTGTACGCTTGGCAAATTCAATTCCTCTTAAAATCCCCGCCGGCATTGATGTAAGCTCACATTTCTCCACCCTGTTGCCCTTAACGATATACGTTGCGGGCGCGCCTGCTTTATAAAGATCGACTCTTCCGGTAAAGAGGTCAACACTGGCGCAGTCCAGCGTTGCGAGACTTTCCTCGTTTGATTTCACGAGAAGGGCGGAATTTACCACCTTAAGCGCGCTGTCAAACCCGAAGCCCGCACACAGCAGCTTCGAGAGCAGTCCCGCTCCCATAGCGCCGTCCAGCGCCGCTCTGCCGCCCCTGCCCATTCCGTCGCTGATAATTAGGATGCAATGCCCCTTGCCGTCGTTTACTGTTTTTACGGTGTCGCCGCAGAGCCTTCCCTCGGCGCTGTGTTGCGCGAAGCCTATCTCAAAGGAATAGTTGGGTCGCTCCGCAAAGGTGATCATGGAATCATCGCGAAAATGCGTTACCCTTCCCCGCTCAAAATATCTGTTGCAGATCTTTGAGATCTGCTTTTGAATATCAGTCCTTGAGATAGCGGATTCCCTGCCTTTAGTCATTATTTCAATTCTCATTCTGCCGAATTTATCCTCTATCACTGAGATATTTCTCGGGTATATCTCATATTCTCCGAGAAGCCGCCTTATTTTTCCCGCGGCAATATTATCAAAATACTCCGCCTCGTCAAACTCTTTGGCAAGGTCGGCAAGCATATCGGATATGGAAAAAAACTGATCGGAAGCCACCATTCTTATTTCGTTCGTTTTTTCGTTGATGATCTCCTGCGCGATATATTCCTGCTCGGTCAGCTCCGCCTTCGCCATAAGAGCGTTTTTGGCGTTTATATCGTTTATCTTTTCCCTGACCTCGTTTACGCTTTCACTTATATGGTGCATGGCGGAAGAAGCAAAGCGAAGCCGCACCACAAGGCTCTGCCTCAAAGAGCCGTCAGGCGTAATGCCCGCTCCGTCGTGGAAGAATTCCTCTATTTTGTCGGTCACGAGCCGTGGCATAAAAGCAAACGCAATGCCCCCCGCAACGCTTTCAATAATTATGAAAATTCCCGATTCGTCGCCCGCGGCAACGGAAAAAAGCGCCACGCAAAGGGAAAACGATGTGGCGGCACTCCATTTGCTCTCCGTGCAGAAAATTGTTGCCAGCATAGCCGAAAAGGCGTATGCGCCTGCGAGAAAGACAGTTCCCGTATCCTCAACGCCGAGAGAAAATCCCAAAACAAGGGCAAGAATAAGCCCGAGCCTGTCCGCTCCGTAATGGGCCGTCAGCAGAATTATTATTACCGCCAACATACGCGCCGGTGAAAAGCCGCCGATGGTGAGCCGTGAAAGCCCCATAAGAATAACGGAAACGGAGGTTATAATACAGGTGAGATCGGAAACGGGAAGCGCCTTGAACCTGAAACGGCGAAAATTGCAGTTTATCGACCTGAAAAAGAAATATGCTCCGCCCAATCCCAGCACGCTTTCCGCAAAAACGAGAGCGTATCTTGCCGCACCCTCTCCCATTTTTAAATTTACAACAACTCCCGTTGCCAAAAGCGAAAGGAATGAGAGAAGCATCGGAAACCAAGGCTGGTTTTTCGCCTCTGCCAGAGCAAGGGCAAAAGTGCCGAGCGCAACGATCACCACGGCTACGGCGTATCTGGCAAAATTATCCGGGCAAAACGCAAGGTAGCCGAGGGCGCTGCCAACGGCACTGTAAATAAAATTATTCTTTTTGGAAACAGAGATCAGAGAGATCGAAAACGGCGAGGCAACTCTTAAAACAAAGCAGCTGCTCAGGGTAAAGCCCAAGGCAAAAAACACCGCCGCTTCGGTTATTTTTTTCACTCCCGAGTTCTTAGTATTCCTCGATAATTCTTCTTTTTGAGGGGCAACAGTCTTCATTTTTACACATCCGTAAATTTTAATCAAAACTTTAACTATTCCCCTCGTTCGAATCATTATATACAAATCAAAACGAAAATATTGTCGCAATAAGAGGCTGAAAGCATTCTTTTCCCCATTATTCGGGCAAAATGCCTAAAGCTGATTGTTGACAACGCAAAATAATGGTAGTAAAATTAGTTTTATATTAAATATTACACAGTGAAAGGAAGTATTCATATGGAAAAGAAAGATATCGCTTGGTCCGAGCTGGGCTTCGGCTATATGCCGACCGATATGAGATTCGTTTCAAACTATAAGGACGGCAAGTGGGATGACGGCACCCTTACCTCCGACAACACCATTACCATGAGCGAGTGCGCCTGCGTGCTCCAGTATGCCCAGACAGTTTTTGAGGGCTTAAAGGCATATACTACGGCAGACGGTAGGATCGTTTGCTTCCGCCCCGATCTTAATGCCTCCCGTATGGCGGACTCCGCAAAAAGACTGCAGATGCCTGTTTTCCCTGAGGATAAGTTCGTCGAAGCGGTTGAGCAGGTAATCAAGGCAAACGCCGCGTGGGTACCTCCCTACGGCTCCGGCGCAACCCTTTACATACGCCCCTTTATGTTCGGCTCTAACTCCGTTATCGGCGTTAAGCCCGCTGACGAATATCAGTTCAGAATTTTCTGCACCCCCGTTGGTCCTTATTTCAAGGGCGGCGCAAAGCCTATCACGATCCGCGTTTGCGATTTTGACAGGGCCGCTCCCCACGGCACGGGCAACATCAAGGCAGGTCTCAACTACGCCATGAGCCTTTACGCCATCGTTGACGCTCACAACAACGGCTTTGATGAGAATATGTATCTTGACGCGGCAACGAGAACCTACGTTGAGGAGACCGGCGGCGCGAACTTCCTGTTCGTTACCAAGGACGGTACGATCGTTACCCCGAAATCCGATTCAATTCTTCCCTCTATCACGAGACGTTCCCTCTGCGTTGTTGCTGAGAAAATTCTCGGCTTAAAGGTTGAACACCGCAAGGTTGCTCTTGAAGAGCTCAAGGATTTCGCCGAGTGCGGACTTTGCGGCACGGCGGCAGTCATCAGCCCCGTAGGCAAGATCGTCGACCACGGAACTGAGATCTGTTTCCCCAGCGGTATGGAGGAAATGGGCCCCGTTACCAAAAAGCTTTATGAGACTCTCACGGGTATCCAGATGGGGACTATCGAAGGTCCTGAGGGCTGGGTACACGAGATCAAGCTCGACTAATAATTAAAAAAACGGTGTGGTTATCCACGCCGTTTTTTAGTGAAGAGTTAAGAGTGAAAAGAGAAAAGGTTCGGGTCTGCTTCGCAGACGATTCTTACTTATTCACTATTCACTATTACATTTTACTTTATTTGTATATCCCTACAGAAATGATCAGTCTGTTTTTCTTCGTATTTCCCAACACTCCGTTATAGACGAATCTGCCTTTTCCCCTGACGGAAATAATATCTCCTGCTTTAGGCGTTCGGGAAAAGTTTGCACACAGGGCGCTGTTCACGAATATTTTTCTGTTTATGAAAAATTCCTTTGCCTCGCTGCGTGAAAAGTTGTAAACCGCGGCAATAATAACGTCAAGCCGTTCTGATGCGGCGATAAGCTGCTTTTCTTCGGGAATACTTTGCGCCGCTTCGGGAAGCGTATCTATAACACTGCATTTCACTGTAGTGTGCTTCACCTTATCAAGGCTCTGCGTGATATAATCCGCAATGCTGTTCAGGCAGAAAATGTAACCGATATTATCGGCTATCACGATATCGCCCACCACTTCGCGCTTGATCCCCAAGCCCATAAGTGAGCCCAAGAAATCCCTGTGGGAAAGCTTGTCCGCAAATTTCGGAGAAACGGGCTCCGCCTTGATAATAGAAATGGGAAATTCCGCGCTTTCACAACCGTATCCAAAAGCGGCAACGCACCGCTCCGCCATATCGTAACCGCCGAAAAAGCAGTATTCCGTATTCAGTTTCAGCGACTCCAGCAGGCTTTTTTCCTCCATATTGAGGAAATCGGAAAAGGTAAAATAGCATCTTTCCTCCGCCCTGTCCGCCAGTTCAATAAATCTTTTTTCTAAAATATCCATGCCATAATAATATTACAAAGCGACTGTTTTATCAAGAATAATTGACAGAATTAAAAAGATAGATTATGATAATATTAAAATCATATAAGGAGAAAACGATATGTATATAGGCGAGCTTTTAGCGAAAAAAGAAGAATATATAGGACAAGCCGTTACCGTAAACGGCTGGGTAAGGAATCACAGAAAGCAGAAGAATATCGGCTTCGTTGATTTTTATGACGGAACTACATTTGGCGTTTTACAGCTCGTTTACGATGCTTCCGATGAGAATTTAAAAAAGCCCGCAAGTTTGCTGAAGGTAGGAAGTTGCGCACGAGTTACCGGAAAAGTGGTGTTAAACGACTGGAACGGAACGATCGAAATTTCACTTTCGGACGTTGAGGTGCTGGGAGAATGTGACGACGATTACCCCATTCAGCCCAAAAGACACTCTCTTGAATTCCTGCGTGAAAACGCCTATCTCCGCCCCAGAACGAGACTTTTCCAGGCGGTATTCAGAGTTAGAAGCATTGCTTCAATGGCAATTCACGAGTATTTCCAGAAAAACGGCTATATTTACGTTCATACTCCCCTGTTCACAACCAACGACGCCGAGGGCGCGGGAGACACGTTTACAGTAACGACTTACGATCCTTTAAATAATGATAAAGAGGATTATGCCGACGACTTTTTCGGCAGTCACGCTTCGTTAGCCGTAACGGGTCAGCTTGAGGCGGAGACCTTTGCTCTTGCCTTCAGCAAAGTATACACCTTCGGCCCCACATTCAGAGCCGAGAATTCAAACACCCGCACCCACGCTTCGGAATTCTGGATGATCGAGCCTGAGATCGCCTTTACTGATCTGTTCGGCTTAATGGATATCGAGGAGGATTTCCTTAAGTCCATCCTTAAAACCGTTAGAGAACGCTGCGATCTCGAACTGGATTTCCTTTCCAAATTCAACAATATCGATCTCAAAAAGAGGATCGACGATCTCATTGATTCAAAGATCGTCCGTATCTCCTTCGAAGAAGCGATCACTTTGTTAAAGGAAGCGGACGCCACAGAGAATTTCGAATTCAAACCCGATTATAATGCTGATCTCGCCAGAGAGCATGAAAAATATCTTACTGAAAAGAAATTCAACGCGCCGGTATTCGTATACAACTGGCCTAAGGAATTCAAGGCGTTTTATATGTATCAGAATGATGACGGCAAAACCGTCGGCGCGGTTGACCTGCTCGTTCCCGA
>JAFLRY010000018.1 GCA_022511205.1 Eubacterium sp.
CAAGTAAGCTATCGGGCTTGAGTTGAAGATACTCTTCGCCGACCATTTTATAGAAAACAGGTCTACCGCCGTTTCCGTCAATGTACTCAGCCGTTTCTGCCTTAGTGGCATTGAAAACCTCGTTGTAGTAGTTTGCAACGTCCTCAAAGGAAGCAAAGTTTATTCCGCCGTACGTACCGGGTTCGAACGTGATAGGAGGTGCTTCGCTTTCTTCCTCTTCGCCGTCCCCGCCGGAGCCTTTAATAATATCCTGCCACGTTCCGTCTTTGATCGTTGCAATAGCGTTATCCATTGCAGCCTTAACATAGCTGACTTCGTCTTTTTTTACAATCGCGAAGGCGGCTATGCCGATAACGATAGCGCACACGAGAACGAGGGCTATTATTTTGATTGCTTTCATAATACCTCTCCTTATATATAATTGTATATAATATCAATTAATAATATATATTAATAATGTGAATTATATATTAATCAAATATTAATTAAATATTAATTATCGCCGTTTTCGGTTTATATATTGATAATTATGGTATAAAATATTTGCAAAAGCGTGATATTGAAAAATCAGGTTGCATTAAATTGGCTTTTATGCTAACATTTACTAAAGAAGGAGGCGGGAATATGTTTAATATTTTGGTTGTTGAAGATGACAGAGAATGGCTGAAATCTGCCTGTATTGCGCTAAGGCGGCGAGGATTTAACGCGATATCTGCCGGCAGCAGCTCCCATGCGCTGGACAGAATGGACGATATGTTTATTGATATGTGTGTGGCGGGCATCAGCGGCTCTGACGCTGAAACCTATAGCTTTATTGAATCATTAAAGAGAAGTAACTACCAATACCTTCCTATCATCATCGTTTCAGACAGCAATTCCTATGCCGATATGGAAAAGGCGTTTAATGCCGGGGCGGACGATTACCTCGTTGTTCCCGTTAATTTTGACGAGCTGGCGCTCAGAATAAAGGCTTTGATGCGTCGCGCGAGCATCACGAACGAAAAAAAGATCAAAATCGGCTCTACGGCTCTTGATCTTGACGCTTTGACGCTCACTCAAAACGGCAATGAAACACTTTTGCCGCAAAAGGAATTTCTCCTTCTTTACAAACTTCTATCCTCACCGAATAAGATTTTCAACCGCCAGCAGATCATGGATGAAATCTGGGGATTTGACAGTGAATCGGACGAAAAAACGATAAACGTTCACATAAACAGGCTTCGCGACAGGCTGAGAGACAACGAGGATATTGAGATCCAAACCGTTCGAGGACTTGGATATAAGGCGATAGTTAAAGAAAAGGCTCGCTGATTCAATCAAATTAGCCACTAAAAATACCCCTGCCATTACGGTAGGGGTTCATTTTCAGCCTTTATTCAGAGAGATATTATCTCATAAGGTTATTGCGGATTCCTCTTACGTCCTGCAATGCCTTATAAAGGGCGTCATCGATCTTAAGAAGAGTATCCTCCGCATAATTATTAACAGCGGCAATAGAATCTCTCTTATTCTTCTGAACGGCAGCAAGAATTTCATCCGCCTGAGTTGAAGCGTTGCCGAGTATCTCACTTGCGCGAGCCTGGGCCTCACGGATAGCGGCTTCGCCCTCCTCCTTGGCCTTCGCAATAAGTTCAGCGGCCTCAGCCTGAGCGGTCTGGGTGATCTGATCGCGTGCAACAAGATCGCGGGCCTGGGCGTGAGCCTCTTCAATAATAGCCTTAGCTTCTTTGTTGGCATCCTCCAAAATAGTGTTTCTCGAATCAATGATCGCCTTAGCCTGCTTCGTCTCGTGAGGCGTATTGAGGCGGATATCCTCAATTATCGTCTTGATCTTCTCAACGTCAACAAGGCTTTTTTTCGTCATAGGCATCGAGGTAGCGTCATCAAGCACATCCTCTAAATCTTCAAGTAAAATATCTGTATTAGTCATTCTTGCTTTCTCCTTTACATCTTTTTATTACATCATCTAAAATTTCAGCGGGAACAAATCCCGAAATGTCTCCGTTAAGGCGGCAGACCTCCTTAACCATGCTTGAGGATAGGAACATGTTTTTCCCCTTTGCGGTGAGAAAAACCGTTTCTATTTTAGGCAGAAGGCTTTGATTTGTAAGCGCCTGCTGAAATTCGTAATCAAAATCGGAAACCGCGCGCAGTCCCTTAACGATGGCCACCGCGCCTTTCTTTTTGGCATATTCAACGAGAAGTCCGCTGTAAGTATCAAACTCGATGTTCTCGCCCTTAACGCAGCTTTTCAGAAGATCTAAGCGCTCTTCTATGGAAAAAGTGGCGTTTTTCTCGCTATTGCTCATTACTACGACGATAACCTTATCAAAAAGCTCCGCCGCGCGTTCTATAATATCTTTATGACCAAGGGTCACGGGATCAAAGCTTCCCGGACAAATGGCTAATTTCACGAAACGATCAGTCCTTTCGGTAAAGCGTGATTTTCGTTTTACCGTGGTTTCTTTCCCTATCTACCGAAAAACCGCTGAATTTTTCAGGTAATACCTCATCTTTAGAGGTCTCACAAATAATTATCGCGTTATCATTCGTTGCGCCCGCCATGTAAGGCATACATTTTTGAATAAAGCCCTTGCCGTAGGGCGGATCTAAAAACACTATATCAAAGCCGCCCGCACGGGTCAGATAAGAGATCGCGTCTCCGTTAACGAGCTGACTGCTGCTTGAAAACCCGCACCGCTCAACGTTGCTCTTAACTACGGCGGCGGCATTTTTATTATTTTCAATGAAAGCGCAAAACTCAGCGCCTCTTGACAATGCCTCTATTCCCAGCTGACCTGAGCCCGCGAAAAGATCGAGCGCTCTTTTCCCCTCAATTTCAAACTGGATCATACTGAATAACGCTTCTTTAACGTTTTCAGCGGTAGGTCTCGTAACATCGTCACCGCGAAGAGTTTCAAGCCGTCTGCCACGGGCGCTGCCTGTAATTACTCTCATAATGCTTGTCCTTAAGCAGATACTATGACATACCTGCACATTTTTATACAACTACAATTATACAATCAGGATTTTAAGTAGTCAAGATATTTTATAAAATTTATATATTATGGTAAAATTTGTAAATATTCTCTGCGTTTTTGGCGCTGATGGAATCGCACTGCATTAGCTCCTCAACACTGCTTTCCCTGATTTTGGAAATGGTTTTAAAGTGCTTCATAAGCGCTTTGGCTTTTGCCTCTCCAATTCCCTCTATGCTTAAAAGACTTGAGGAAAAAGCCGCTTTCTTATGCTTTTTATGATGATAGGTTATGGCGAAGCGGTGAACCTCCTCCTGAATGTCGGAAACGAGGGTAAAGGCGCTTCTGTGGGAATTTATCTCTATCTCTCCGCCGCCGAAAGCGATGGCACGGGTGCGGTGCTTGCTGTCCTTCACCATGCCGAAAACCGGAACGTTAAGCCCCATTTTTTCGATCACGGGAAGCACGGCGTTGACCTGCGGCTGACCGCCGTCAAGAAGTATAAGATCGGGCAAAATCTTAAAGGTACTGCCCTCTTCATCGTTGTAATAATGATTGAAGCGACGAGTTAAAACCTCGTTCATAGAGCCCACGTCGTTCTGTCCGTCAAAGCCTTTAATGGAAAATCTCTTATACGCCGATTTCATCGGTCTGCCGTTGTGGAAAACCACCATTCCGGCCACGTTATCGGCGCCGAAGGTGTGGGAAATATCGTAGCTTTCAATGTATTCGGGCGGTTTGGGAAGCCCCAACAGCTTCGCCAGCTCCTCTAAGGCGGTGAATTCCTTGCCAAGCCTGCCTTCACTCTGTGCGAGATGCTCCGCGGCGTTGCCACGGCACATATTTACGATGGACAAATGCTCGCCCTTTTGCGGGTGGATAAACTCAACTTTCTTGCCGCGCCTGCTCTCAAGGAACTGAAGCAAAAGCTCCTCGTCCTCGATTTCACCGTCAACGGCGATTCGCGCAGGAACACGGCTTCTCATGGCATAATAGCGCTCGATAAGCTCAAATCTTGCGGCGGGAAGATCCTCAACGGAATCGATTATCCAGAATTCACTGTCAGTCAATCTGCCGTTCTCAAATCTTATGACCTCAAAACACGCTTTCTTTTTGCCGTTTACAATGGCGAAAACGTCCTCCTCAGGCACGTTTATGGCAACTACCTTTTGCTTTTCATCGAGATTCTTTATCGCCTTTATCCTATCGCGTAGCTTTGCCGCTTCCTCGAATTGCAAATTCTCCGAATACTCGTTCATCAGGCGCGTCATATCGCGGACCGCCGCCTGACTGCCGCCCTTCAAGAACGCCAGCGCATCCTTGATATTTTCCGCGTATTCCTCCTGTGTGATGCGGGCGGCGCAGGGCGCGGAGCAGATGCCCATAAAGCCGTTGAGACAGGGGCGCGTTTTGCCATAATCACGCGGAAATTGCTTATTACAGCGCGGAAGCTTGAATATCCTTAACGTTTCCTCCACCGCCTGCTTAACGGAAAAGCCCGAAATGTACGGGCCTACATAGGTAGCGCCGTCATCATCAATACGCTTACACTCGGAAATGCGCGGAAATTCGCCCTTAGTTATCTTGATATAGTTATAGCCCTTATCATCCTTAAGCAGAATATTATATTTCGGCATATGCTGCTTGATAAGCGAGCATTCCAGCACGAGGGCCTCAAATTCGGTGTCAACGAGGATATAATCAAAATCATCAACGTTTTCCACCATTCTGATCACCTTAAGGGAATGGTTTGAGTGGGAGCCGAAATAAGAGGAAACTCTGTTTTTCAGCTTCTTTGCCTTGCCGATATATATTATCTTTTTATCCTTGTTTTTCATAATATAGACGCCGGGCTGCATCGGCAGCGCCATGGCCTTTTTACGAAGCTCTTTTTCAGTCACACTTTCCACCCCTTTAACAAAGAATAATAAAGAAAAAATAAGGGTACAGAAATACTCTGTACCGCAATATTTTAAATATTAAATTTGTGATTAGTCGGCGAAACCGCTCTTAACAAGAGCAACAAGACCCTCAACAGCGTTTTCCTCGTCTGAGCCGTCAGCGATAATACGGATATCGGTGCCGCCCATAATACCAAGTGAAAGCACGCCTAAAAGTGACTTTGCGTTAACTCTTCTCTCTTCCTTCTCAACCCAGATTGAAGACTTGAATTCATTTGCCTTCTGAATAAAAAAAGTAGCGGGGCGAGCGTGAAGACCAACCTGATTCTCAACTTTAACATCTTTAACAAACATGCTTAAATACCTCTCATCATTAAAAATAAAACTCAAACTTATTTGTTAATCTTTTGTTCTGCTTTACATATTATAACACTAAAGTGAAATAGGTCAACAGATTTTTTAAAGTTCGTAGGCTTTATGAATAAGACACAAATTATTTTGCTCCATTTTGTGCAAAATACACAGTTTTTTCAGCTTTTAAATTTTGACAAAATTTCGATGTCCTTTTTCGTCAGCTCCGCTTTTTCGAGCATATCGGGCCTACGCTCCAAAGTGCGCTTCAGGGACTGCTCTCTGCGCCATTTGTTCACGTTTTCGTGATGACCCGTTAGCAACACGTCGGGTACCGTTCTGCCCTTCCATTCATAGGGGCGCGTGTATTGCGGATATTCAAGAAGCGAGCTGAAATGGCTCTCCTCCTCAAAGCATTCATCATCTGAAAGCACGCCGGGAAGCAGCCTTGAAACCGCATCCGCAAGAATAAGTGCGGGAAGCTCGCCGCCTGTTAAAACGTAGTCGCCAACGGATATTTCCTCAGGCTGTAATTCCTCGATAACGCGCTCGTCTATTCCCTCATAATGTCCGCATAAAAGGGCGATATTATCGAGTTTGGAAAGCTCTTTCACTCTCTCTTGCGTTAAAGTCTTTCCCTGCGGAGTTAAGTAGATAAGGTGCGGCTTAGTACCGAGCTTTTCGCAGATCGCCGCGTAGCAATCGTAAACCGGCTCCACCTGCATGATCATGCCCATACCGCCTCCGTAGGGAGTATCGTCCACTCTGCGGTGCTTGTCCTTCGTATATTCCCTTATATCGGTGCATTCAATTTCAACTTTCCCCGCTTTGCGCGCCCTGCCTATAATGCTTTCGGAAAGATAGGCGTTGCACATTTCGGGAAAAAGCGTTAGTATGTCAATCCTCATCGAAAAGTCCTTTCATCGGGAGAATTCTGATAACCTGATACTCGGTATTGATCTCCTTGATAATATCGGGGATCATCGGAATGTAACTGTGCTTGCCCCAGCTCTCAATATCAAGGATATCGGAAGCGCCGTAATTCAGCACGTCAACCACCTTGCCGTATTCCTCCTCGGTTTCGGCGTTTACAACGTAGCAACCAATGATATCCTGAATATAATTCGCGCCTTCATCGATCACCGCGTCGTCACGATTTCCGTAAAGCACTTTGCCTTTACAGGCCTCCGCCTCGTTGATTGAAGCGATTTCAGCGAATTTAATTATCGCGTGATTCTTTTGGGGGCGAACGCCAATGAGCGTAAGCGGTTCTTTGCCGTTTTCGTCAAGATAAAGGGTCTTGAATTGCTTGATATAATCGATATCGTCGCACCACAACTCCAGCTTCATTTCGCCCTTAAGTCCGTGGGTGTTGATAAGTTTTCCAACTTCAAGATATTGTTTCATTTTATCACCAATAAAGTATTATATATATTTTCGTGCCCGTTGGCAATAGAAAAAGATCAAAAGGCTGTCAGCCAAAATAAAGAAACTTTTTTACTATATTTTCCGCTGCCGCGGAGGGGGATACCCTTTGCGCCTATCGGCGTAGGTTCGTTTATTTAATTTTTTATATTTGCGCCTGCCGGCGCAGGGCGTTACTCTCTTTCGTGTTGCGAAAGAGAGTAACCAGAGAAAGCAATTCAAGGGGAGATTTCGCTCACGCTCAATAGTCCCCTTAAAAATCCCCTTTTGTTATTGCGGCACGCGCACAGTGCGCACAGTGCCGCAATTGACAGACTTGGCAAATGCACTAAATCGTGATAGAATGAATCGTAGTTTTAAATTTAAGGAGCAAATATGAAAGTTATTTTCTGGGATTTTGACGGCACTTTAGTACACTCCAATTCCCTATGGAGCGGCAGCGTTTATAACGCGCTTAAGCAGGTCTGCCCTGATGCCAAGGTGGAGTTTACCGAAATACGCAAACATATGGCGCACGGCTTTACTTGGCATACTCCAAACGAGGATTACAGCAGTATCACCGGCGACAAATGGTGGGATCATATGAACGCCTATTTTTGCAGTTGCTATATAGCGTTGGACGTTCCTGCAGATATAGCCGAAAGCGCTACAAAAAACATAAGAAATATCATTAAATGCAAGGAAAATTATACGCTTTATCCCGATTCTATCTCCACGCTGAAAACGCTTAAAGATATGGGTTTTACGAACGCTCTGCTTTCAAATAACTATCCCGATTTGTGCGAGGTTTTGGAGAAGCTTAGTATTGCTGATTTGTTTGACAATATCATCATTTCCGCGAATGAGGGATACGATAAGCCGAGGAAAGAGATATTTGAAAGCGCAATGAATTTATACCCAAACGCCGAAGCATATTATATGATCGGCGACAGCATAAATGCCGATATTATCGGCGGAAATAGCGCGGGTATGACCACTATTCTCGTTCACCGCGGATACGATGAAAATGCGGATCATTGCGTTGACGAACTTGAACAGATCATTGAAATAATGAATAATTAAAATTTATCTGTAATCTTTTAATTTATCAATCAATTTTGAATAAATATTCTCGCAGAACCAAGGCTCTGAGGACTTAAGCATAACCTCATCAAAGGAAAACCATGCAACGCCGCTGTTCTCGTCAGGGCGAACAGTAAGTACCTCGTTTTCATCTGCTTCAAGAAGATAGGTCACATTCAAATGAAGATGCGAGGAAACGTATTCTCCCCTTTTAACGTGACCGTCAACAGTAAGCACCTCAACGGAATAGATATCCTCCGTTACAGGAGTAACGTTTTTTACGCCGCTCTCCTCCATTGCTTCGTTGATGGCAACCTTTAAAAGATCAGTCTCGCCGTCCGCGTGACCGCCCAGCCACGCCCATGAATCATAGATATTGTGATATGCCATAAGCACCTTGTCGCGGGACTTATTCACCACCCACGCCGAGGTGGTCATATGCGCCGTAACGCTCTCCCTTGCGAAAACCTTTTCGCCCTTTTCAAGCCATTCAAGAATAAGCGCCTTATCCTTTTCCTCCTGCTCGTTATAGGGCTGATAGCGTCTTAAATCGTCAATTAATTTCATTTTTGCACCTCATCAAATAAACCAACAATCAATTATATATTACCACAAGCAGATAAATAGTCAACAAGCTTCTGCAATAGTTACTGATATGCGACACTTTATATTGTATTTCGCTTCGTGGCGCAAACAAGAAATTGTGTCAAGACTTTTCGTGAAAATTTTTATGACAAAATTATCGCTTTTTCCCTTGACTTATGAATGAAGCTTAAGTATAATATGTTTTACTGTAAAGAGGAAATACTTTACACATTTTATTGGAGGGGGAATAAAAGTGGCTAAAAATTTGGAAATATCTTTTCTTCTTGATTTTTACGGTGAAATGCTCACTAAAAAGCAGCACGATTTTCTTGAGTACTATTATGACGAAGATCTTTCCCTTTCCGAGATCGCGGAAAACGAGGGAATAACCCGCCAGGGTGTTCGAGACGCTATCAAGAGAGCTGAAAACCAGCTTTTTGATATGGAAAACCGTTTGGGGCTCGCTAAGCGTTTCAACGAGATGCGCATCGGCCTTGCGGAGATCAAGGAATGCGCCGAGATCATCAACGATTTCAATCTTTCTCACGGACTTTCCAAGGAGATTTCATACAACGCGGCAAAGATCAAAACTCTTGCCGATATGCTCGGCGAGTAGTCCGATAGAAATCAGCAAATATCTGTAAAGGAGTTGATTGCTTTTGGCATTTGAAGGTCTTTCGGAAAGGCTTGAAAATTCCTTTAAAAAGCTTCGTGCCAAGGGTAAATTGACCGAAGCGGACGTTAAAGAAGCAATGCGTGAGGTTCGCCTTGCGCTTTTAGAGGCAGACGTTAACTACAAGGTTGCCAAGGATTTTACAAAAAACGTTACAGACCGCGCCGTGGGCGAGGACGTTATGGAGTCCCTTACCCCCGGGCAGATGGTTATAAAGATCGTTAACGAAGAGCTGACGAAGCTGATGGGCGGAGCGGAAAGCCGTCTCGCCATCGCAAATCACCCGCCGACGATCGTTATGATGTGCGGACTTCAGGGCTCAGGTAAAACCACACATTGCGCAAAGCTTGCTCTGAAGCTGAAAAAAGAGGGTCACAGACCAATGCTGGTCGCCTGCGATATCTACCGCCCGGCGGCTATTAAGCAGTTGCAGGTGGTCGGCGCTCAGGTGGACGTTCCCGTTTTCGAAATGGGCACGGAAAATCCCGTTAAAATCGCCGAAGAGGCTATTAAATACGCCAAAGATCACGGTCACGATTACGTTTTTCTTGACACTGCGGGTCGCCTTCACATTGATGAAGAGCTTATGCAGGAGCTTCAGAATATACGCTCCACAGTCCACCCCAACGAGATATTGCTCGTAATAGACGCTATGACGGGTCAGGACGCGGTCAACGTTGCGAAAAGCTTTAACGAAACCCTCGGTATTGACGGCGTTATCCTCACGAAGCTTGACGGCGACACGAGAGGCGGCGCGGCGCTCTCCGTAAGAGCGGTGACCGGCAAGCCCATCAAATTCGTGGGCACGGGCGAAAAGCTCTCCGATCTTGAAAGCTTCCACCCCAGCCGTATGGCTTCAAGAATCCTCGGAATGGGCGACGTTCTTTCATTCATCGAAAGAGCTGAGCAAAGCCTTGATGAAAAGAAAGCTGCCGAGCTTGAAAAGAAGCTCGCTAAAAATAAGTTTGATCTTAACGATCTGCTCTCTCAGTTTGAGCAAATTGAGCGAATGGGAAACATTAAGGATACTATCAAAATGATCCCAGGCATCGGCAACAAGATCAAGGACAGCGATATTGATGAAAAGGCTTTCACGAGGTTTAAGGCGATAATCTATTCGATGACCCCCAAGGAAAGGGAGCATCCGGATATTATCAATCCCTCAAGAAAGCGCAGGATCGCGGCAGGCTGCGGAATGCAGGTGGAGGACGTTAACAAGCTCCTCTCCCAGTATAAGCAGATGAAAAAGATGCTCAGCCAGTTCGGCGGCAGAAGCGGCCCTAAAGTCAGCAAAAAAATGCAGCGTATGATGCAGCAAAATCCCGAAATGGCCCAAAAAATGCTGGGTATGACGGGCAGAGGGCGCAACAATCCCTTTGGTTTTTAATTCGTATTAATCCAATCAAAAACAGATTTGGTTTAGTAAATAATTTTTAATATATCTTTGGAGGTAAGAAAAATGGCAGTAAAAATCAGACTTCGCAGAATGGGCGCAAAGAAAGCTCCGTTTTACCGCGTAGTAGTTGCGGATTCAAGATTCCCCCGTGACGGTCGTTTCATCGAAGAAATCGGAACGTACAACACGATGGTTGAGCCTGCTGAGATCAAGATCGATGCCGAGAAGGCTAAGAAATGGATCGCAAACGGCGCTCAGCCCACCGATACCGTTAAGGACATTCTCAAAAAAGAAGGCATTCTTTAATTTTAATCTTTAGTTTCAAATTTGTTGCAAAAGATTAAATCGGAGGTGTATTCTTTGAAAGATTTGTTGATATCCATAACGAAGGGATTAGTTGATGATCCAAGCGCAGTTTCAGTTGATGTTGACGAACCGAACGAAGAAGGCGTAACCGTATATCATCTTCACGTTGCTGAGGACGATATGGGCAGAGTTATCGGAAAGCAGGGCAGAATTGCAAAGGCTATCCGTGTTGTTATGCGCGCGGCCGCAACAAGAAACGACGCAAAAATTTCTGTTGAAATTGATTAATTACAAGAGCGAAAGCGCAGTCCGAAACGGACTGCGCTTTTCATTTGCGGCGCAAAAAGTTTATTTCTTTGGATACGGTTTCTTGATATCCGTTAGCTTAGCTATGTAATCTATTGATGTATTATAATACTCAGCAAAGGCTTTGATGGCGTCTAAGGGAGGTGTTCTCTCTCCGTTTTCATATCTGATATATGAGTTCTTTGATATGTACGCTATTTTAGCGCACTGTTTCTGCGATAAATCGTTATCCTCTCTAAGCTCTTTTAATCTTGTATCCATACTGTCACCCTCCGAAATAATTTTAACAAATTACCCCGTATGGGGTTGACAAAATCACCCATACGGGGTATTATTATTGTTGTAGCTCTTGTTTATTGCACAATAAACTCCAACTGCGAGAAAAAAGACTGAACAGAATTAGTCTGTTCAGTCTTTTTTATTTTATTTATTTCAGCGTAGCGATCGTAACGCCGCTCTCCCCTTCTCCGTAAACGCCGAGACGAAATTCCCTGATATTCGAATGGTGGTGAAGATAATCTTTAACGGCAGTTCTCAGCGCGCCTGTACCCTTGCCGTGGATAATTCTTATCTCCGTAATACTGTTGAGCACGCATTTATCGATATAAAGCCCCAGATTTTCCAAGGCTTCGTCAACGGTCTGCCCTCTTAAATCAATTTCAGTGCGCACGTCTGCGTCTGCCCTTGAGGTGGTGCGGTAAAGACTTGCCGAGCGCTTTGACTCACGCTTTTTCTTCTTCTCGGTGAGCATAAGATCGGTCATTTTTACGCGGGTTTTCAGCATTCCCGACTGCACGAGTACCTTATCCTTCCCGACCTCAAGCACTTCACCCTCGCCGATACCGCGGATGATAACGCTGTCTCCCTTAATGACTTCGCGGGGAAGCGTGTAATCCTCGTCCCAATTATCCGCAAGCTCGCGGGGATTGACGATATCATCCATTTCGCCGAAGCGGGTTTTCATCTCACGGCGCGTTTTCCTCGCGATCTCCGTTGTGTTGGAGCTGTCTGTTTCCTTTTTCAGCCTTTCAAGCTGAAGCAGGAAATCTGAGCTTTGGCGTTTTGCGGCGTTGATTATTTTTTCCGCCTCGCGCTTTGCCTTTTCAAGCTCGTTCTTCCTGAGCTGTTCTATCTTATCCTTTTCTGATTGGGCTCTCGCCTTGATCTTGTTGGCTTCCTCAGTTGCCTTTTCCGCCTTTTCCTTTTCCGTTTCAAGCTCCATTCTGGTGTTTTCCAGCTTTTCGAGTACCGCTTCAAAGGAACGGTTATCAGAGCCAACAATGGCCTTAGCGCTCTCTACAACGGATTTTTCCATTCCCAAGTGTTCGGATATGGCAAAAGCGTTAGACCTGCCGGGAACGCCAATCAGAAGCCTGTAGGTAGGTCTTAAGGTTTCAACGTCAAACTCGCAGCAGCCGTTGGTGACGCCCGGCGTTTCAAGGGCGTATGCTTTTAATTCGGCGTAATGGGTCGTAGCGGCGATCATCGCGCCCTTTGAACGGAGATTTTCGATGATCGAAACCGCCAGCGCCGCGCCCTCAACGGGATCGGTACCCGCGCCAAGCTCGTCTATAAGTACCAGCGAATTTTCATTCGCCCTTTTCATAATGTCTATGATATTCACCATATGGGACGAAAAGGTGGAAAGGCTCTGCTCAATGCTCTGCTCGTCGCCCACGTCAACGAGTACCTGATCAAATACCGCAACGCGGGACTGATCCGCCACGGGGATCAGCATTCCGCACATGGTCATAAGGGTAAGCAGACCGATCGTTTTCACGGAAACGGTCTTTCCGCCCGTGTTGGGACCGGTTATAACGAGTGTGTCGAAATCCTTGCCGAGATCAACGTTGATCGGCACGACTGTTTTGGGATTTAACAGAGGGTGGCGAGCCTTTTTCAGCTCAATAACGCCCTCGTTATTCAGTATCGGCTTTGAAGCCTTCATTTTGTAGGCAAGATGCGCCTTGGCAAATATCAGATTCAGCATAACGGAGCTTGTATAAGACTGCTTGATACTATCCGCAAAAGTGCCTGCTTCCGCTGAAAGCTCAAAGAGGATTCGCTGAATTTCGTCACGCTCTCTGCCCTCAAGCATTTTGATCTCATTATTCGTTTCAACCACCGCTATGGGTTCAATGAACACCGTTGCGCCCGATGCGGAGGTATCGTGAACGAGTCCCTGCACGTTGCCGCGGTTTTCCGCCTTAACGGGAATAACGAATCTGCCGCTTCGCTGAGTGATGATCGCCTCCTGCAGATATTTCTGATAGTGGGCGCTGTGGATCATCGCGTCCAGTCTTTCACGAATGGAATTGGACTTGGCGCGGATCTTTCTTCTTATTTCAGCCAGCTCCTCGGAAGCGTTGTCCGCGATCTCATCCTCGCCGATGATCGCCGAGAAAATCTTTGTTTCAAGATATTTGTTTACGGTAATACCGTCAAAGAAAAAATCCAGATTCGTTCTTATGCCCGAGCAATGACCGTACCACTCGTAAAGGGAGCGAACGCAGCGAAGCGTGCCGGCAATATTCAGCAGCTCAACGGTATTCAGCGCGCCGCCTGCTGCCGCCCTGTGAAGCGGATTGTTGACGTTCTTAAGCCCTGAAAAAGAGGGCGCGCCGAACCGCGCTAAAAGCGAAAAAGCGTCCTCCGTTTGGGCAAGCAGAAGCTCCACCTCGCTGATATCGTTTGAGGGCGTAAGGCTCTTCGCCATATCCCGCGCGTCATCACAGGTGGTTTCATTGGCGAGCATTTCAAGAACGCTGTTCAATTCAAGTGTTTCGTAATGCTTATTCATTTCTGTAATCCTTTATAAAATTCAAGAGCGCTCAGTCTGCGCTGAACGCGTGACAATGTATATTTTTCCGCAATGTCGGAAAGCAGCTTCAAATTCTCATCGCTGAGGCTGAAGCTGAATATCTTATTAGGCTCCGTTAAGCAGATAAAGCGCAGAGCCGTGATAACGTTTTTCGGAACAAGTTCTGCTCCTGTTTTCGGGCAGTTTTCGCAGTATATCTTGCCCTCTAAAGTATCGAAATACATTGTTTCGGTTTCATATGTACCGCAGTTATCGCAGGCAAGAATAGAGGGCATATAGCCTCCGAGGCAAAGCGCTCTCAGCTCAAACACCGCCTTTATCTGCGTAAGGCTCTTTTCCCCTTTGCAAAGTAGATGAAGCGAATTGAGGGTAAGCCTTAAAACCTCCTCCTCGGGCTGTTCCTCGGCGCTCATTTCATAGGCAAGCTGAGCAAAATATTGGGCAAGGGTAAGCCTGTCTATATCCCTGCGAAGCCCGAAAAACACCTCGATCGGCGAAGCGTCGTCCACCACGAAAGCGTCCTTGGACTTATAAAGCGAAAAATCGCTGTAAGCAAAAAGCGTGGTGGCAGAGCCTAGCCTGCTTTTGATCTGCTTCGCCCTGCGCACGAAGGCTTTAACAAGCCCGAAATCAGCAGTAAGGAGAGTAACTAAGCGGTCACTCTCCCCTATCGTCTGCTCTCTGATTACTAAACCCTTCGTAATTCTGCGCATCGTTTTCTGCCTTTGCTGTGTTTTCTGCCTGTCTGTATTTCAAATAATCGTATATATTGCCCGTTTGGGTGAAGCGCACCCAGTTTTCATCAAGCATTCAGTATCACCGCCGTAAATTCAAGTGCGGATATTTTTATCCGCAAACTTATTTTATCCTATGGCGGGATATATAATTTGTGCCATTTTAATCCAATCCGAAATTGCGGATAAGACCTTCCTTATTTCTCCAGTTTTCCTTTACTTTAACCCAAGTGTGGAGGTTTACCTTGATATCAAAAAACTTCTCAAGATCCTGCCTTGCGTAGGTGGAAATATTTTTAAGCATGGAGCCGTTTTTGCCGATTATCATACCCTTATGGGTCTCGCGCTCGCAATAGATAGTTGCATCAATATCGAGGATGTCTCTGCCCTCGCGCTCATGCATTTTTTCAATTGCAACGGCGATACCGTGGGGTACTTCCTTATCCATAAGGCGAAGTATTTTTTCGCGTATCATCTCCGCCGCAAGCACTCTTTCGGGCTGATCGGTAAGCGTATCATCCGGGAAAAAGTGAGGGCTTTCAACGCAAAGCGCCTTCATCTCGTCGATAAGCTCGCCTACGCCGTCTCCCTGAGCGGCTGAAACGGGAACTACAGCCGTGAAATCGTAAAGCTTCGTAAGGCTGATGATCCTTGAAAGAAGCTCCTTTTTCTCTTTTACCATATCGATTTTATTGATAACAAGAATAACAGGCAGACGTTCCTGCTTGAATTTTTGAATCAGCTCAAGCTCCTTGGGATCAAGCTCACCGCTCGGCTCTACAACAAAAAGCGCGGCATCAGTACCGCCGATACTGTCGCCGACAGCGGTGTTCATATGCTCGCCAAGCTTATTGTGGGGCTTGTGAAACCCCGGAGTATCTGTAAATACAAGCTGTGTTTCATCAAGGGTCAGCACGCCCATTATCTTCGTTCTGGTGGTCTGCGGCTTTGACGAAACTATAGCTATCTTCGCGCCGAGAAGTCTGTTTAAAAGCGAAGATTTGCCCACGTTTGGCTTGCCTACTATGGCGATAAAAGCTGTTTTAGTCATTAATTATCTCCCATATAATAGTTGCTGTCGCGCTTCAAACCGATATGTGTTAAAACCGTTTCCTCTTTTTCCCGCATTCTTACCTCTTCCATTCCGCCGGCCTCGTGATCGTAGCCCAGAAGATGAAGCATTGAATGAACGGTTAGAAAGCCCACTTCCCTTTGCAGACTATGGTTATAAAGCTTCGCCTGCTCAACGGCTTTTTCAACGGAAATAACTATATCCCCGAGAAGCTTCGCGCCTGTATCGTGATTGATATCGTATTTGCCGTTTTCACCCAGCGGAAAGGAAAGTACGTCCGTCTCCCTGTCTATATTGCGGAATTCGCGGTTTAAATCACGAATCTGCGCGTTATCCACGAAACGAACGTAAACCTCTGCAGGCCCATCAAAATTCTCGTTTTCAAGAACCGCGTGGCAGCAACGGCGAATAAGAAGCCTCATTCCCGCAGGTATTTTAACGGTGTTCTGGTCGTTCGTGATCCTTACCTTGTTTGAAATTCTGTCTCTGATCTTGCCCATAAAGTTTGCCCTCGTCAGTTTCTTTTTTCTTCGTTTTCGTATTTTTCATACGCTTTGATTATATCCTGCACCAGCTTGTGGCGCACAACATCCTTTTGGGAGAATTTGCATATCTCAATATCGTCAACGTTTTTGAGTATGCGGATAACCTTTTTAAGGCCTGATTTCTTGCCGTCGGGCAGGTCTATCTGGGTGATATCGCCCGTAACCACCATTTTTGAATTGAAACCAAGCCTTGTTAAAAACATTTTCATCTGCTCGGGAGTGGTGTTCTGCGCTTCGTCAAGAATAATAAAGCTGTCGTCAAGGGTCCTTCCGCGCATATAGGCAAGGGGCGCAACCTCGATTGCTCCGCGTTCGTGATAGCGCTGGAAGTTTTCGCCGCCAAGCATATCAAAGAGCGCGTCATAAAGCGGTCTTAAATAGGGGTCTACCTTGCTTTGCAGATCGCCGGGCAGGAAGCCCAGCTTCTCGCCCGCTTCTACAGCGGGGCGGGTCAAAATGATTTTGTTTACCTCTTTCGCACGGAATGCCGTTACAGCCTTGGCAACCGCAAGATACGTTTTACCCGTACCGGCAGGACCGATACCGAAGGTTATCGTATTGTTATCGATCGCCTCGCAGTATCTCTTTTGCCCCAGGGTTTTCGGCTTTATCGGCTTTCCCTTTGCGGAAATGCAGATCGATTCCGATGACATCGAGGAAAGCTTATCCTCGTTTCCCTCACTGACAAGTGACAGCGCGTACCGCACGTTCTGCTCCGTCAGCGCTTCGCCCTTGTTGATAAGGGTAAGCAGACTTTTCAGCGCCCTAACCGCCTTTGAAACGCTTTCGTCATCGCCGATGATTTTCAGATCGCTTCCGCGGCTGATGACCGAAACGCCGTATTCCTTTTCTATTAAATTAACGTTTTCGTCAAAGGAGCCGAAAAGATTTACCGCCTGCTCCATTGCCTCAAGCTGAAAAACGTATTCCGCCATTAAACTATCTCCGCCTTAATAAGTTCTATTCTCCTGTCCTCAACCTTTAAAACGGTAAAGACGATGTTTTCAAATTCTGCTTTAACAGGCTCTTTCTCATCACCCGTTGGAAGAAAGCCCAAGAGGTTGATAACGAAGCCTGCAACCGTATCATAATCGCCCTCGGGAATGGATACTTTAAGTATCTCACTCACGTCCTCAATATCGGTAGAGCCGTCAAAGGTGTAGGTATGCTCGTCTATCTGCTCGATCTCCTCTTCCTCATCGTCATATTCATCCCGAATATTGCCAACGATGCTTTCAAGGATATCCTCCATCGTAACAAGCCCGGCAGTTCCGCCGTATTCGTCAACCACTATGGCAAGCTGGATTCTCGTCTCTGTCATTTTCGCGAAAAGCTTGCCGCAGTCGATCGTTTCGGGCACGAAAAGCGGCTCGCGTATATAATCCTTAAGGCTTTCGTCGTGGGATATTTTCGTGCCAATAAATTTCAGCAGATCCTTAACGTAGATTATGCCAACGATATTATCAATATCCTCATCGTAAACGGGTATCCTCGAAAAGCCAACCTTGATCGCCAGCGCCGCCACGTCCGCCAAGGAGGCGTTCGTATCCACCGCTTCAATATCCGTGCGATGAGTCATTATATCTCCGGCGTTGAGATCGTCCAGCTGAAAGATATTGCTTATCATTTCACGCTGAGTATCCTCAAGCTCGCCAACGTTTTTATCCTCGTCCACCAGCTGTTTTATTTCCTCTTCCGTTGAATTTTTTCGAAACAGCTTTATCAGATTGCCCGCCATAAAGGCAAAAACCTCCAAATACAATATAATTTTCACTATTATATACTTTTTAAAATTATTTGTAAAGATATCTCTTTTATGTTGTAAAAAGAAGTTTTCTATGCTATACTTTAAGCGGTATAATTTGCTTATAACGCATATATTTTCGGAGAATCAAATTGCTTGATATAAATGAAACAGACGTGTGGCAGCAGCTCGCCCAAAGCGATAAGCCTGCCGTTATCTACGGAATGGGTAACGGAGCGGAAAAAATCATATCCGTTTTAAAGGAATACGGCGTTGAAGTTGCCGATATTTTTGCCAGCGATGAATTTGTAAGAGGCCATTCCTTTCTCGGGCATAAGGTTTTGAAATATTCGGACGTTTGCGAGAAATACGATGATTTCAACGTGGTGCTTTCCTTTGCCACCCGCATTCCCGAAATGCTTGAAAGAATCGAAAGGCTCAGCAAGGAGCGCAGAGTTTTCGCTCCGGATGTTCCCATCGCGGGAGACGGAATTTTCACACGCTCGTATTTTGAGGAAAACAGGGATAAATTTGAGTTCGTCTATTCTCATCTTGCCGATGAAGAGAGCAAAAGAGTTTATCAGAACGTGCTGAATTTCAAAATCAGCGGTAAAGTGGAATACCTTTACACCTCTACAGAATATGACAAGAACAGCATTTACAGAAATATTTTAAGGCTTAATAAGAACGATATCATCGTTGATATGGGCGCCTATGACGGCGATACTATAAGGGAATTCAACGGTTTTACAGGCGGATGCAAGCATATTTACGCCCTTGAGCCAGATGATAAGAATTTCAAAAAGTTAGTCAGAAATACTGTTGAGTGTAAAGGCGTTACACTTTACAATCTCGGAGCATGGAACAGGCGTGATACTTTACTCTTTTCAAAAAAGGCAGGCAGGCAATCCGTGCTTTCAACCAGCGGAACGCCCGTAAACGTTACGGATATAGACAGTCTGATAGACGATAAAGTGACTATGCTTAAAATGGATATTGAGGGCGCTGAGCTTAAGGCGCTTGAGGGCTGCGAGCAGACTATAAAAAAGTATTCCCCGAAGCTTTACATCTGCGCTTATCACAGAAATGAGGATCTGTTCGCGCTCCCGATGAAGATACTTGAATTCAATGAGAATTACAAAATATACTTCAGGCATTCGCCCTATATCCCCGCGTGGGAGAGCAATTTTTACTGCACGATTTAAGGAGGTTTTGAGCCGTGGATGCGATTGCACATTTTTATACCGAAAACAAATTTTACGCCGATATCGTTATAGGTGTAGTAATTTTCATCGCGTTTTTCCTACTCAGAAAGGTATTCGCGGGCTTTATACTTGATTTATTTGGCAGGCTCATTTTTTTGCACAAGCCTGAGGACAGAAAGAGATTTAAAAAAACTTTGCTTATCCCCTTTTCCGCCTTTTTCGTTCTCCTTGGCGCATATATCGGTGTGTACATCAATTATCAGCACGAAGCCATAACGAAAGCCTTTAAAATTCTTGCTATCATCACGATTTGCCGCTGTATTCTCAGCTATCTTACTGAGCTTTTGCATACGCGTTTTGATCTTAACGACGAGCATTCAGCCGCCCACGGAGTAGTTGTAAAGTTCATTTCGAATATTTTCAAAATCGTCACCCTCTGCATCACGGTGGTTATGATCGTATCCGAGCTTGGCTACAACATAAACGGACTTATAACAGGTCTCGGCGTTGGAGGTCTTGCGGTATCTCTCGCGGCGCAGGACACATTGAAAAATATAATTTCAGGCTTCATTATTTTATACGATAAGCCCTTCGTTTTAGGCGATCTTATCGAAACGCCCGATTTCAAGGGCTTCGTTGAGGATATCACAATGCGCTCCACACGGCTTCGCAAGCTTGATGATTCCATTGTTGTCGTTCCCAACTCCTCCCTTGCGGATTCCAATATCACCAATTACGCCGTTTTGAAAAGAAGGCTCGTTGAATTCAACATTGGCCTTTTATACTCCACCCCCAACAGCGTTATTGAAAAATGCGAAAAAGAGATCAAAGAATTCCTTATGAACTGCAGCGCTGTTGATAATGAGACCATAAGGGTGCGCTTTACGGATCACGGCACTTCGTCGCTTAACATAATTGTAAGGTGCTACGTTGATATAACCGACATAGAGATTTTCTTTGAATTCACGGAAACTCTTAATTTCAAAATTAAAGAGATAATTGAAAACAACGATACGGATTTCGCTTATCCCACAAGAAGCATTAAAATAGAAAAAATATGATCGAATTAATTTACGGAATTATAATAATCCTCGCCACCTTTATGGGGGCATTCGTAGGTCTCGGCGGCGGCGTAATAATAAAGCCTATGCTCGATCTTATCGGACACGACCCGATCTCGGTTGTAAATTTCATATCCGCCTGCGCTGTTTTCAGTATGAGCATTAGCTCCACTGTTAAGCACGTTAAGGCAAAAACAGAGATAGATTTCAAATTCATAGTCACCCTGTCTATAGGCGCGGTGGCAGGCGGGATCGGCGGCACGGCTCTTTTCGATTATCTGCTCACGCAATTCGATAATACCGCTTTGAAAAGGCTTCAGGGGCTTGTTCTCGGCATTCTGCTGGTGGTATCAGTCATCTACATAAACGTTAAAAACGCCAAAAGCTTCAAGGTTAAAAATCCCGCGGGGATCGCTTTTGTTGGTCTCGCAATGGGCTTCATTGCCTCATTTTTAGGCGTTGGCGGCGGACCGATAAACGTTGCTTTTCTCGTGCTTTTCTTCTCAATGACTATGAAGGAGGCGGCAGTCTACAGCGTGGGCACGATATTCTTCAGCCAGCTTTCAAAGCTTGTTACTATGGTGATTAAAGGCACTATACCCGACTTCTCCCCCACCGTGCTTATCGTGGCGATAGTATGCGCCGTGGCGGGCGGAATTTTCGGCGCTAAGATGAACAAGAAGTGCAATGAAAAAGTGATAAAAACGGTGTTTACCGTTGTTGTTGCGGCGATCGCCGCAGTAAACTTTTATAACGCAATAGCTTAAGGCTGACAGAGTAGGCTTGTATTGAGCCTCTCCGCCTTAATGAAAGGAGTAAAAATATGGGAAAGAAAAACATCATCTTCTATTTTTCGGATCAGCAGAGGTGGGATACCGTTAACGAAACGGTTACGCCCAACCTTATGAAGCTTGCCGAAGAGGGCGTTTTGTTTGAAAACAACTTCACCTGCCAGCCCGTATGCGGTCCTGCAAGGGCATGCCTGCAATCGGGTATGTACGCAACGCAGGTGGGCTGTTATTGGAACGGTATCGCCCTGCCGGATAACATTCCTCCCCTTGCGAGATATTTCAACGAGGCGGGATATGAAACGGCTTACATAGGCAAATGGCACCTTGCTTCCGACCGCTATCCGGGAATAGGACTGCACTGCGAAAAAGGCCCGATACCGAAGGAACGCCAGGGCGAATATCAATACTGGCGCGCGGCGGACTGCCTTGAATTTACCTCCCACGGTTATGACGGCTACGTATTTGACGGCGACGGCAACAAGATAGATTTCACAGGCTACCGCGCGGACTGCATCAACGATTTTGCCCTTGAATATCTTGAAAACCGCGATAAGAGCAAGCCTTTCTTTATGTTCGTAAGTCAGCTCGAACCGCATCATCAGAATGACCGCCATTGCTATGAGGGCTACAAGGAGACCATAGACGATTACAAGGACTATCCTATCCCCGATGATCTCACCTTCTTAAAGGGCGACTATAAGGAATGCTATCCCGATTATATGTCCGCTATCAACAGGCTCGATTACAACGTGGGCAGACTCGTTGACAAGCTCAAGGAGCTGGGAATTTACGACGATACGATCATCATTTACACCAGCGACCACGGCAGTCACTTCAAGACGAGAAACCCCGAATACAAACGCACCTGCCACGAAAGCGCCAGCCACACTCCCCTTATCATAAAGGGCGGCGGCTTTGAGGGCGGAAAAAGAGAAGAAAGGCTCTCGAGCCTTATCGATATGCCGCCAACGATGCTTTCAATGGCGGGAATAGATATTCCCGAGCAGTATATGGGCGTTGATCTCACGAAGCAGATCGGTAACCCCGATGAAAAGCGCCAGTGCGTGTTTATGCAGATCAGCGAAAGCCAGTGCGGCAGAGCCATCCGAACGGACAGATTCAAGTACGCCGTTAGAGATGCCGGAATCGTTGGCTACATTCACCATAGCAGTAAGGTTTATTTTGAGGATTATCTCTACGATCTTGAAAAAGACCCGATCGAAAAGAACAATCTTATCAAGGATAAAAAATACGCTCATGTCCGTCAGGAGCTGAAATATCTACTCATTGAGCAGATGGTAGCCGCCGATGAGGACAGACCTGTGATATTGCCCGCAATAATCAAGAGAAAGAAATAATAAAGCTAAAAGGGTGGAACGATAAAGTTCCGCCCTTTTTATATGCTCATTTATGCATTTTTCTTATGCTTCTTTACTACGATGCTTATTACCACAACCGCGGCAACTGCGCATACACCTGCGGCAACGTATATCAACGCTGTGCTATCCATATCATTTTCGGTATTCTCAATTACTGAGTTTATATTGTCAGTTTTAACCTCTCCGTTTGTTGCATCCGCAGTGATACTGTTCTCGTTTTCATTAGCAGCTTGATCCTTATCATTATCATTTCCTTTCGGATTTGAATAATCAACTAAAACATTTACGTAAGGGATCTCGTCTTGCCCGTTGATCAGCTTGATATCAATATAATTATCTTTTTGGGCTATGACCTCGTAGTTTTTGCCCTCTGTCATATTTGGAAATTCCCAACCTGTAACTGAGCCTTCAGCGGTATATTCTAATCTAAAGCCCTCTGAAGCAGGAGTATACGTTACAGTAACGTGTCCGGGGCGGGTGGTATTGGTATAAGCCGTTATATCCTGTACATTTGTGCGGATCGGCCAATGCTCAAAATCAACTAAAACATTGATATACGGAACAATGTCTTTGCCGTTAAGTAATTTAAACTCAATATCATCCGTACCCCTGCTGAGGATCTCATAATCAACGCCTTCGGTCAGCGTGGGGAATTCCCAGCCGGTAACTGTTCCGCCGCCCCAATATCTATAGTGGTGGCTATCGGGAGAAATTTCGTAATCCTCAATAACGTCATTACTCTTAACGCCGTTAATATAAGTTAATACTTCTTTCGGATCCTCAATCACGGGCCATTTTTCGTCTGCCAAAGCGGGTAAGCTGCTTGAACACAAAATTACCAGCACCATAATAATTTCTGTAAATAAAGATACGAATTTTTTCATTTTTAATCAACCTTTCTTAAATAAAATATAAACAAAATGCAACGTCGGAATTCCGTTCTTAAGAACGTTGTCATAATGTAAGTAATGAAAAACTGTAAAAGCGTTACAAAGAATTTGAAAAATTTTCAGAATTAAAAATCGTATGAAATAACCTCATTCAATGCGTCTATAACCTGAATATCACTTACTGAATATGAATCCTTAAACTCCACCAAAGCGGATTTTGCGCCGTAATGCTCTTTGGCAAAGCCCATAATAAAGCCGTCATCTGCTCTGTACCAGTCGGAGTGTCCCCTGCTTATGCCAAGGCTTGGAACGAGGATATCTACAAGATCGGGATCGCCTAAAACGGAATTCTCCCAACCGTGGAAATTGATATAAATGCTTGGTGTATACTTGTCCATAAGGCTTTTCAGCGCCCGTGACTCAACGGCTTTAAAGAGACCCTCTTTAAAATCGCGGTTCATATCAATGCCCGAGTAAGTGCATCTGCCGAAAGCATCTCCCTCATCAGCGCGATGATCGTTAACGCCGTACAATACACCGTCCGGATTGGCGCAGGGAACAATAACCATTTGATAATCGCCGAGAGCTTCGGGGTTTTCCGAGTAATATTCAACCAAGCTGTAGCCGAGATCCACTAAAACCCTGCCGTCGTTCGCGTATTCATCCTCAAAGCCGTGAACGGCGAAATCCATAAAAAAGACCTTATCGTTATCACCGCGGCCGTTGATGATATATGCTTCAAGGGGTTGCCCCATTTCAGAATAACCGTAGATATATTTGGTGCACACTTCCTGTTCTGCTTCTTCGGTTTCTTCAACTTCTTCAACTTCCTGTACGGACTCCTCTTGTGGCTCGGTAACGGTTTCCGTTATTTTCTCAATTACAGGAATATCGCTCGGCTCCTCAACGTCACACTGATTAAATAATATCTGCGCTGCCATATCGCCAACCAAACTTTCAAAGTGTTCTATGATAATGGCAACAGCTTCCGATCTTGCGCTTGCAAATGCGGGCAAAGCGCAAGAACACATAATTGCAATTACTATAATAATTGCACTTAATAACGATAAGGATTTTTTCATTTCATTCAACCTCTTTCGAAAATTTTCCGGACAGCGCGATATTCATTTTCACTGCCGCCTTCATATTGCAAGTAATGAAAAATCCTCAAAGTGTTACAATTGAATTCAAAAAAATTTTTTGTAACGAAAAAAGCCTGCCTTGCTGTTGCAAGACAGGCTCTCGTTTTTAAGGGCATTTATTCATATTTATGTGATGAAATTACGATTGTTTCGTTTAAGGGCGCATCATTGTTTATTTCAAAACAATACAGATAATCGCCAATGCATATCCATCTTCTTTCAATGAAATTTATTTCATTTACAAAATGATTCGTGATTTCTATCTTATCGTTAACGATTTCAATTGTAAGAGCGCCGCTTTTTTCTTCATCCTCATTACGATATATGCAGGAAACGGATATATAGCCTTTTTCGGCATTAACAACGTAATTATCAAAAATAAGTCCTACATCATAAAATTCTTTATAGTCAAGCAGTTTCGGAGCAGACTTGTCTGAAACATCATAAAGAATTATTGCAGAAGCATCTAAACCTTCATTTTTGCCAAGGCAGAGTACCTGGTTTTCATTAACGGGGATTATCAATTCAATCCACAAGTCGCTGTCCATTGTGCATTTTTCAGCGGGATTTTGCGGGTCGGAGAAATCTATTACTCTAAACTTATATTCATTAGAATACTCGTCGCTGTATGTTGGGATATATGTCGAGATATACATCGCATCATCAGCAAAGCTTGCGCAGATAATTTGCTCTCTACCGGAAAAGCTCTTTGTTTTACCGATCACTTCCAATTTTTCGTTTAATACGAAAATATTATCCGTATCATAATAATCGCGTTCAAGAATTATCAACAGGTCATTTACTTCCAAAAGTTCTATGAAGTCATTAAAACGACCGTTAATTATTGACTTCTCAGTAAACTCTATGTTGCCTTCATTTAGTTCGGCTTTTATGATGTCCAAATCATCACCGTAGTAAGATTTCAAACCGAAAATATACAGATTTTGTTCACTGAAATATACGTTTGCAATGGTGCCAAGAACAGCTTTGGAATCTGATACTTTTTCAGCTTTTTCAACGTCTATGGCGGTTATGACCGCAAAGTGTGAAACATTTGAATCTTCAAATACGCTTATATTATCGGCAGGAACCGAAACCGCATTGTTCAGTTTTCCGCACGAGGGGATCGTGTGTTTTCCCTTTTCTTTTGAAGCATAGTAATATGAAACGGTATACAAATAATTGCCGATCATCTGTGAGGAAACCTTCCTACCGCTCTGCTCAAATTCAGAGATCAGCTTCGGAGCAGATCTGTCTGATATATCGTATATCTGAGTTACCGTTTTTTTGAAATCGCGCTCATATTCAAGGGAGGAATCACGATCCTCTATTCCGATTTCAACTACCAGCCGATCATTATACACATATAAGTCCGACATCCATGCGGAAAATGAATCGGAATACTCTTCTCCTTGAGTATCGACTTCATAATTAATGACAGAAATAAGCTCTGCTTTGTCTTTATTGATTTTATAAATATAAACTCTGTTTTGCTCTTTCTCCGCTCTACCGGAATCGTCATAAGGAGTATAATTGTAGAGACGATAAACGTATTCTCCGTCGATTTTTATTTCGTCAGGCTCTTGAACATTTTCGGCTTTATCGCTTGTTTGAATTTCAAAGCCTCCTGCTCCGGCCTCTACCATAGGATCCCAGCCCATACGATCAATCATCAAATAAAGTGCTTCATAATCCTCGTTGGATGAATTGCTATCAACGCTTTCGGAAAAGGTTGAGCTTATATTCACTTCGTTATAATAATTTCCTACCTTATTACTGTTTCCGGAAAAGAGTCCGCCGACGTATGCCGCGTACATAATCCCCAAAAAGAGAATCAATCCCGCCGCGGCGCTTACGATAGCCTTAACGTTATACCTCGGTTTAAGCTTGATAACCTTAGGCTCTTGCTTTGATAAAAGGAGTTGGTTGATCGCTTCTTCACTTAAGCTTTCGGGCGTGGCAGGATAAGTCTTTTCGAATTTATCTTTAACAAATTCAAAATCGTTCATATTATTGCGCTCCATAAACAACACTCCTTTCCGTTAATTCATTCTTCATTTTCGAGATGCTTCGGCTCAGTATCGTGCGAACGTTTCCCGCCGAATATCCCGCAATTTTCGCAACCTCTTTGCTTTTGAAGCCGGCAATAACTGAAAGATAAACGATCTCTCTTTCTTTTTCCGAAAGCTTATCAAGGCATTCTCTCAATTCCGTTTCTTCAATAAGCCTGTCTGAGTTTGGCGACGATATGTCCGAATAGCTCTCCAATTCGTCGGTATTTCTTCTCTTTATCTGCTCTTTTATATAATTCGCGCAACAAACGCTTAATATCTTAAATATCCACGAGGAAAAGGCTTCGGCCTTTTTCAGCTTTCCTATCTGCTCATATGCTGAAAGCACACAGGATTGCACAGCGTCCTCCGCGTCATCAACGTTGCCGAGCTTATAATATGCATATCTGAAAAGCTTGTCCTTATAACAGCCGTAGAGCTTTGAAAACGCCGCCGTATCCCCGTTTTTCGCCAATTGTACGAGTTCGCTTTCAGTCATATTGTCACCTCTCTTCACAGATATAATGTTAATTTATTTCCTACTGTTTGTCAATCAGCGTTATGGAAATCTTATACATTGTTAATTAATTACCCCGCCGGGAAATCTCGGCGGGGCTTGTTTAGATTTATTAATTGATTTACGCTTCCTCAGCAACCTCTTCAGCGGGTGCTTCAGCCTGCTCAGCTGCCGCGCGCTTTTCAACGAGAGCCGCAAGAATTCTCTTATGCTCCTTATCGGGAAGCGCATATTTCCAAGTGGGAATTGCTGAAAGAATCATACCTACGGCGGGAGGAATTGAAATAAGGAAGAACATTGAAGCAGCGAATACGCCGTCATTATAAGTAATGAAGTCCGCGCCCTCAGCAAGAGCCTTATTCATAGCGTCAATGTTTGTTCCGCTGTAGCCAACCATCTCATATACAACCGCGGAGATGATAGAAGCGATACCCGCGGAAAGCTTTGTGATGAAGGACTGACCGGAGAAGAATACGCCATCGGTACGAACACCGTTGTGGTATTCCTCGTGGTCGATGCAGTCCGCGATCATAACGGACTGAAGAACATTGATACCGCCCATTGCGCCGCCGGCAAGGAGGAATAAAATTGCCGAAAGAATAACCCAAGGCATCGGTCTTAAATCTCCGCCCGAGATCTTGTAGATAACATAGAGCGCGGCAAAGGGAATAGCGCCTACAAGAGAGAAGAAATTGTAAAGCGTTTTCTTCTCGATCTTCTTGATGAGAACGGGAGTTAAGCCCATAGCCGCGAACTGACCTACAAATACAGCCGCCGCGATAATCACTAGCTTAATAAGGATTCCAAAGTTAAGTCCGGGATTTCCGTTTTCATCCTTAAGGATATTCATAAAGTCGCCGTTGGCGTAGTAGTAAGTAATAAGCGTGATCGCGCAGATCATAAGGAGCTGGATCGGGCTTCTGAGAATACCGGAAATAAGAATCTGTCTGAAAGGCTTATTTCTGAACATAATTTTGAAATTCTCAATGATCGTGTAGTGTTTCTCAGACTGCTCTACTCTTTCCTTAGCGGAGATACCGGCAAACTCAAACAGGATAGTTGAAATGATCGTCATAACGGCGGCGGTTACGATAAAGCCGTACTGAGATGCCTTAGCGTGATCCATTCCGCTGCTCTCAAAGATACCTGCAACGACCTGAGCAACCTGAACGATAAGTACGCTGACACCTGCAAGACCTGCCGCGATACGGGCGAAGCCGAGGATCTTGGAGCGGTCGCCCTCGTCCTCAGTCATAAGGGAGGTAATGCCCCAAAGCGGAATATCGCAGATGGTATAAACCATACCCCAAGCGATATAGGAGATGGCCGCCCACGCAATAATAAGCGCTTTCTGAGTACCGGTTGAAGCTTCCGCATAGTTGCCGTTGATAAAGGTAAGGATCGTAACGATACCGATTATCGCCGGAAAGAACAGAAGATACGGACGGCATTTACCCCATTTGGTACGCGTTTTATCAACGATAGTACCCATCATCGGGTCGTTGACCGCGTCCCAAACTCTGGCGATGGTGAAAATCCAGCCAAGCGCCATAGCCGGAAGGCATATAACGTTCTGGAAATAGAAGTAAAGACCTGTTGCGATTATGTTGTAGATAACGTTCTGCCCGAACAGACCTACCAGGTAACCGAACATCTCTTTAGTTGTGTAAGTTTTTGTGGCTTTATTCGCCATAAAATCACCCCTAAATAAAATTTGGTGAACACCAATTCACCCTATCAATTTATTTTAACTTATATTAGGATTTAAAACAATAATGAATATGTCCAAACATTTTGAAATTCGTTTGTAAATAATGACGAAACGTGTTGCGAAGCTATGAAAAAAGCACCCGAGCCGAAGCCTGGGTGCTTGAATGCAAATTAAAATTTATGCCATAAATCTGCGGATAACGCTCTCCATATCATCGTAATTCATAATTACGGGAACGGGATAACCGGGGTTACCCTCTTTGAGCGCTCTGCCGATAAGCGTGGGCAGATCCTCTTCCTTGATCATATCAAAGCTTGAGGGAATATTCATATCAGCGTTCATCTTTCTGATCGCTTCAATGAACTTAACTGCCTTATCCTCTGTGCTCTCGCCGCTGATGCCTACGATATCCGCAAGCCTTGCGAGCTGAGGATGGATCGCCTTGCCGTACCACTCAAGAACGTAAGGCAGGATAACGGCGTTGGCAAGTCCGTGAGGCGTGCCGTAAAGACCGCCGAGATTATGCGCGATCGCGTGAACGTAGCCAACGTAGGCGCGTGTAAAGGCGCAGCCCGCAAGATAAGAGCCCTTGAGCATATTTTCTCTCGCCTCTAAATTCTTGCCGTTTTTGTAAGCTTCCTCAACGTTATCGAAGATAAGCTTAGTCGCTCTTTCAGCCTGATCGATCGTCTGCTTCGTATTGCTTTTGCCGATGTAGGCCTCAACCGCATGAGTGAGTGCGTCCATACCCGTTGTCGAAGTGATATGGGGTGGCAGACCTACGGTGAGAGCCGGGTCAAGCACGGCATATCTGGGACGAAGACAGATATCGTTGATCGCATTCTTTTCATGTGTTTCGGGATCGCTTACGACAGCGGCAACCGTTGTTTCAGATCCAGTTCCCGCAGTGGTGGGAACGGCGAAGAACGGCGGTAATTTTTTAAGCACCTTGAGATATCCTCTCATCTGGCGAACGCTCTGTCTCGGCTTAACAACTCTTGCCGCGGCGGCCTTAGCGCAGTCCATCGGTGAACCGCCGCCGAAAGCGATAAAGCCCTGACAACCGTTGCTGACGTACATCTCACGCGTCGCTTCAATGTTCGGAATAGTGGGGTTGGGCTGAACTTCATCATAAACGACGTATTCAATACCAACTTCCGTGAGCTTTTCGAACATAGGATCAAGCAGGTGGAGACCCATAAGACCCTTATCGGTTACCACGAGTACCTTGTTGATACCCTTGCTCTTAATGAACTCGGGCAGCTGAAGGATAGAGCCGTTGCCCTCAAGGAGCTGAGGCTCGGACCAATCAAGGAAATTCATCGCAACTTTAAACGCCGTCTGATAAACTCTGTACCAGCACTTTTTTAATTCCCAAAGCATCATAAAACCTCCTTTTGAATTAATTTCGAATTTATTTTACTAAATTTTGTAAGAATTTGCAATAGATTTAAAAAAGTTATTTATATTTGCCCCGATTTATATTACAATGGATATAGTCGAAGTCAAACCTACGGCAATATTTTTTAGAGGTATCACTATGAGCGATCCAAAGCTTTTATTCTGCGGCAGCAGTCCCGCTTTTCTTAAAGAGGAGCTAACGAAATTCAGCAACAAGGCGAACGGCGGCGTGGCGTTTCGAATCCCAAGCATTATTAACGCAAACGGAACTCTTATTGCGGCGATCGACAGAGCCTCTTCAGGCGCGGACTGGGGCTATATCGAAACAGCAATAAGACGGAGCGAGGACGGCGGCAAAACATGGAGCGATTTAGAGGTCATCGCCGCTCCGCCCGCGAGGGAGGCAAGGCCTTCTAAGGATTGCTATTCATCGGGCTTTTTCATTGACCCCTGTATAGCTATCGCGCCCAACGGCGACGTAATTATGGTCGTTGATTTCTGGGCGGAGTGTAAAGGTCTTTTCAAGCCGAATCTTCTTGATAAAACCAAAGCCCCTTACGCTCAAATCAACGGCAAAACGTTATCGGTAATTTATGATAAAAATGATGATCCCTATTATATCAACGAGGACGGTAGCGTGCTTGATAAGGACAAGTCGGCAACCAATTACAGGGTAAAGGGCTTGGGTTATCTTTACAAGGGTGATGAATATCTCGGGAATATTTTCCTGCACGGCGAGGCAGGCGTTAACGAAATGGGCGTTGACGTTACGTTTGGTGCCCCGCTTACGGCACCGAGACGTTGCTACGTTTATATGATGAAAAGCAGTGATAACGGCAAAACTTGGACAAAGCCGAAGGATATTACGGGTATGTTCTTAAAAAAGAGTGACGGCTTCTTTCTCGGCGTTGCGCCCGGCGTTGGCTTAACCACCCACAGCGGCAGGATCATTATGCCCCTTTACGCCGGCGGAAAGGGTACTGTTGCCATCTACAGTGACGATAACGGCGAGACTTGGCAGAGAACGGGCGATCAGCCCTACACCGAAAATATCGGCGAATGGCAACTTGTCGAAGCCCCGGACAATACTCTCATCGCTTTCGGCAGACAAAAGAAATACGGCAAAACGCCCGTTTCAATATCCCGCAACAACGGCACGAACTGGGTAAAAGTAAAAAAAACTAAAATATACGCTCCCACTTGTCAAAAGAGTATCATAGCTGTGGACGATTATATTTTGTGTTCCCACGCAAGCGAAAGAAAGCGCGCCAACGGAATGCTCTCGGTCGGCAGGCTTACCAATAAAAAAAGATATTGCGACCGTGTGGAATGGATTTCTCACAAGCCTATAAACGAGGGTTTCTTCGCCTATTCCTGCCTTGTTCAGATAGACGATGACACGATTGGCGTTATGTACGAATCCCAGCCCAGCAGTTATTTGGAGTTCAAGACCTACAAAATCAGCGAACTTTTATAAAAACACTTGCAAAAGCTAATTTAATGTAATATAATAATAGCCGATAAAAAACGCCTTGACGAAGGAAAGTAACTTTTATAAGTCATTCAGAGAGCAAAACCTTTGGCTGTGAGTTTTGTATGGCGAGTTTCAGTGAAGTTCCCTTCCGAGCGGTCGTGCTGAAAGCTTCAGTAGGCGCGAACGGTGTGAACTCCGTTATAGGTTCAATGAGTGTTTGCTCGGATCGATGCAAAAATTAGGGTGGTACCGCAGGTTATAACAACTTGTCCCTTGGTTAAGGGGCAAGTTTTTTATTTTTAGAATAGCCCCCTCGAAAAATAAAGAAAGGAAAAAAGCTATGAAAACACAACTTGAAAAAATCAGGCAGGCCGCCAAGGAAGCCCTTGATTCTTTTGAAACGAAAGAACAGCTTGAAGAAGCAAGGATCAAGTATCTCGGCAAAAAGGGCGAGCTTACCGCTATTTTAAAGCAAATGGGCAAATTATCCGCCGAGGAGCGCCCGATAATCGGTCAGCTTGCAAACGATATCCGCGCCGATATCGAGCAGAAGATCGTTGCCAAAACCGAAGAATTAAAGCAAAAGGAAGTTCAGCGTGAGATAAACGCTATGCCCGAATTTGATATTTCGCTTCCCCCCGCGCTTGACAGAGGCTCATATCACCCGATAACCCTCGTTCAGCGTGAGTGTGAGCGCATTTTCAAATCAATGGGCTTCACCGTTGAGGATTACAGCGAGGTCGTTACCGATTACGAATGCTTCGAGGCGATGAACATCCCGAAGCACCACCCCGCAAGAGATATGCAGGATACTTATTATCTCGACAACGGTCAGCTTTTAAAGACCCACACCTCTGCCGCTCAGAACGCGATTTACCTTAAATACAAGGACGCGCTTATCAATGACGGCGTTCCGATCAAGGCAATCTTCCCCGGAAGATGCTTCAGAAATGAGTCTACCGACGCCTGCCACGAAAACACCTTCTTCCAGATGGAGGGCGTTATGGTGGACAAAAATATTTCCATTTCAAACCTCATCTACTTTATGAAAACCATGCTCTCCGAGGTGTTCAAAAAGGATATCAAGGTGCGCCTGCGCCCGGGCTTCTTCCCCTTCGTTGAACCGGGCTTCGAGCTTGATATAAGCTGTCTTATCTGCGGCGGAGAGGGTTGCCCCTCCTGCAAGCACAGCGGCTGGCTGGAGCTCTGCCCCTGCGGAATGATCCACCCCGAGGTGCTTAAAATGGGCGGAATCGATCCCGAGGAATACACAGGCTTTGCCTTCGGTCTCGGGCTTACAAGACTTGCAATGATGAAATACGGAGTTAAGGATATCCGCGATCTCAACAGCGGCAATCTTAAGGCTCTTTCACAGTTCACGGACGACGAATAAGATACGGTAGAAAGGAGATTCAGCAATGTTTTTATCAATGAATTGGCTCTCTGATTTCGTTGATTTCAGCGGGCTTGACAAAATAAAGCTCATAAACCGTTTTTCACTTTCAACCGCCGAGGTGGAAAGCGAAATATTCCATAAGGGAAGCGACATCAGCGGTATCGTAGTTGCCGAGATCAAATCCGTTCTCCCCCACCCCGATTCACAGAAGCTTCATCTTTTGAAGGTTGACGCGGGCGACGGCGAGTTAACGGACGTAGTATGCGGCGCGCCCAACGTTCGCGAGGGTATGAAAACCGCCTTCGCAAAGGTCGGCGCCAAGATCGGCGATATAGATATCGCTCCCAGAAAGCTTGCGGGCTACACTTCATACGGTATGTGCTGCTCCGAAAAGGAGATCGGTATCAGCGACGATAACTCCGGCATTATGGAGATCACCGACGACGTTGCCAACGGCACCGATTTAAAGGAAATTTACGAGATCGAGGATATCATTTTTGAGGTTGATAACAAATCCCTCACCAACCGCCCTGATCTTTGGGGCCACTACGGCATTGCCCGTGAATTTGCCGCCATTGCAGGCAGAGAGCTTAAGCCCATTGAAACGGTTGATTTAACGAAATACAGCGCGCTTCCCAAGGTCGATCTTAAAATCGAAGATCCCCTTTGCCAGCGCTATTCCTGCTTACAGTTTGAAAATATCAGCAGAAGCGTAAGCCCCGTTAATATGCGTATCCGCCTTTACTACTGCGGAATGAGAGCCATCAACTTTCTTGCGGACTTGACCAACTATCTTATGCTTGAAATGGGTCAGCCCATGCACGCCTTTGACTCCCGCAAGGTTGAGAAAATCAGGATCAAAAGATTTGACACGCCCTTTGAGTTCACCACCCTTGACGGCGTTGAAAGGCACATAGATGAAAACACCCTTATGATCTGCAACGGCGACAAGCCCGTTGCTATCGCCGGCATCATGGGCGGACTTGACAGCGAGATCGTTGAGGACACCTCCACCCTTACCCTTGAATCCGCTACCTTCGACGCGGTTTCTATCCGCAAATCCACCGTTCGCCTTGCCCACAGAACGGACGCTTCAATGCGCTACGAAAAGTGCCTTGATCCCGAAATGACCGTTCCCGCTATCGCCCGCTTCGTTAAGCTACTTACCGATAATGACGGCGGCGTTCAGGTAGTCTCCGCCCTCACGGACGAGTACGCTTACAAATATGATAAGATCAGCCTCACCTTTGACAAGGCATTCGTAAACAGATACACGGGCATTGAGATCGGCAACGATACTATCGTGAAAACTCTGAAGGCTCTCGGCTTCGGCGCAGAGCTTGAGGGCGACGTTTTCACCGTTTCCGTTCCCAGCTGGCGCGCCACCAAGGACGTTACGATGAAGGCGGATATCATTGAGGAGATCACAAGAATTTACGGCTATGATAACTTTGATATCCACACCGCAAACGCTCCCCTCTACCCCGTTCGCGCGGATGAGGAAAAGTCCGTTGAGGACAGGATCAAAGATATTCTCGTTAAGCGTTTCTCTCTCCATGAGCTTCACTCCTACATCTGGGCTTATCACGATGAGATGAAGGCTCTCGGCATTGAGATCGAGGACAACGTTAAGCTCGTTAATTCCACCAACCCGAATATTGAAACGATCCGCCGCTCGATCGTTCCCACTCAGCTTTGCCAGCTGAAGGCAAACACCGCGTTTGCCCCCGATTTCGGCATTTTCGAGATCGGCAGAGTAGTGAACGGCATCGATGAAAACAACCTTTGCGTTGAGGAAAAGAAGCTTGCCGTAACCCTTTTCAGCAAAACGAAATCAACGGAGCAGCTCTATTTTGAGCTTCGCGATATTCTTGCCGTTGTCAGCGACGATATCAAGCACACGAAGCTGAGCTTTAAGGCTATTGAGGCAACACATTCCTACCAGCATCCGAAAAATCTTAATGCCATTTACTGCGGTGAAACCGAGATCGGCGAGATCGGCATCGTTCACCCCACTGTTCTCAAGAAGCTTGATAAAAAGGCAGCAGTCGTTTTCGCTGAAATAGACGTTAAAGCATTCGCCGAAATCAAAAACGCCGGCATCGTTTACAGGGAAGTTTCAAAATATCCCGAGATCGAGATCGACCTCTCCTTCGTATCGGATAAGTTTGAGCCCATCGCCGCCGCGATCGAAGCCGCTAAGAGCAATCTCATCAGAAAAGTTAAGGTAGTTGACGTTTACGCGGGCGAAAATTCCAAGTCCATCACCGTCAGAATAACCTTCTCCCATTCCGAAAAAACCCTTACGAAAGAAGAGGTTTCCGCTGTAACAGACGCTCTTATCGAACGTTTAAGCACCGCGGGAATCGCGCTTCGTTCGTAAAATTTTAAAAAAACATTGTAATTGAGGAAATTATTGTATATAATTAAATATGTAGTTTCCGGCAGTATTGCAAAATTACAGGAGGTGACTTTACTGTGACTGATAAAACTATGACTTTTAAGATCGGCGAAAACCGCGAAGATATTATGAAGGATATTCTCACGCAGGTTTTTGACGCGCTTAGAGAAAAGGGATACAACCCTATCAATCAGATCGTGGGATATATTCTCTCGGAGGATCCGACGTATATCACCACCCACAACAACGCAAGAAGTCTTATCAGAAAGATAGACCGTGACGAGCTTTTGTCCGAACTGGTAAAGTCTTACCTTAATAATTAAAGTATAAAGGAGGACTTTATTTGGCAGAAGTAAAGGATACTTTCCTTACTTATAAAGGAAAGCCTTTGGTTCGATGCGGTAAAACCGTTTATTACGGCAATATGTCCGATCCGTGCGTAGTTTGCTTAAATATTCAGAGCGAAAAGGAGCTTAAGGATATAACGCTTTCCGAAAAGGTGCTTATCCAGCTTATCAACACGGATCCCACCGTTATCAACCCGAAGGAGAAAATAATCAAAAAGAGCGAAAAGGTTGGGCTTTTCACCGCCCTTGATCTTGGCGCGGTATGGCTTGAAAGAGAGCTAAAGAAAAAATAATTTTAAAAGATACCGTCTGAATTCTCAGACGGTATTTTAACTCTCCCTTACACAAGGGAGCCTTTCTTTTTTATTGTAGGGGACGGCGCCCTCGACGTCCTGTTTTACGGAGGGATGGTAAATAATGGAACTACGATTAAAATTCAACGAGGACGCGGCAAATTATGACAAGGCGCGCCCATCATATCCAGACGAATTATTCGCAGATATCATTGCGTATTCGGGTATTTATGAAAACAGCAACATTCTCGAAATCGGCATCGGAACGGGGCAGGCAACGCTCCCCTTTCTAAAGCTCGGTTGCAACGTCACCGCCATTGAGCTCGGCAGCGATCTTGCTGAATACACAAGGTCGAAGTTTTCAACCTATAAAAATCTTAAAGTTATCAACGCAGATTTCATTGAAGCTGATTTGAAAAGAAAGCATTTTGATCTTATCTACTGCGCAACGGCGTTTCACTGGCTTGAGCAGGAGAAAGCGTACAATAAAATCAAAATGCTGTTAAAGCCAAACGCGACGCTGGCGTTGTTTTGGAATCATCCGTTCCCCAACAGAGCGGATGATAAAACAAATGCGGCAAGTAAGCGGGTATACGATAAATACCGCCCGACTGATAAACCTATTACCGAATTCACCGAAAAAGACTTGGAAATCCGCAAAAAAGCGCTTGTGCAAAACGGCTTTGCAAATGTGGAAGCGAAACTTTATAAAAGAACGAGAACGCTTACCACACAGGAGTATATCGCGCTGATAAACACATATTCCGACCACCGCGCCCTGCATGATGATATAAAAGTTTCTTTTGAAAAAGAAATGATATCAGCCATAGATTCATTAGGCGGAAAAATCAACATCTACGATACGATCGATCTTTATCTTGCCAAAAAAGAAAAATAAATATCCAATATATAAAAATTTATATTGATTTCTTGAAAAACTTGTGCTATAATACAACAGCAATCGGGGTGTAGCGCAGGTGGTAGCGCACCAGACTGGGGGTCTGGGGGCCGCAAGT
>JAFLRY010000019.1 GCA_022511205.1 Eubacterium sp.
GAAATGCGATTGACCACGGCTTTAGTATGCTCGTGACTGTGCGTATGAGTATGTTCGTGATTATGGGAATGGTCATGCTGTATGACCGTTCCGTCTTCTAAAACATGGGTGTGATAGGATTCGTCCATGCCGTGTCTCCTTGATGATTTGATTTGTTTATATTGTACGACGACTGTGGTGGTTTGTCAATCCGAGGCAAATTTTTGTTAATAAATATGCATAAAATCTGACGAAAAATCCCCCATGGGGGCTTGTTTAGATAAAGCGGCGTTATTATACTTGATATAGTATTCGTTTGAAAAAAAGAGGGTATGTTTAATGCATATGGCAGATGCTTTAGTATCACCGGCAGTGGCGGGAACATTGTACGTTTGCTCTGCAGCGGCGGCAGCTTATTCCGTAAAACAGGTGCGGCTGGATACTGACACGAAAAAAATTCCTGTGATGGGCGTTATGGGAGCTTTCGTGTTTGCTACGCAGATGATCAATTTTACTATTCCCGGAACAGGCTCCAGCGGACATTTGTGCGGCGGTATGCTGCTTTCCGCGCTTCTTGGCCCATATGCCGGGTTTCTGGCAATGATCGGAGTTCTGCTTACTCAATGCTTGCTTTTTGCGGACGGCGGTTTGCTGGCTTTAGGGTGTAACGTATGGAACATGGCGTTTTACGGCTGTTTCATTGGCTCTCTGCTTATATGGAAACCGATCATGCGAAACGGTATGTCAAAGATAAAGATAATTGCGGCTTCTATTATCGGCTGTGTGCTTACACTGCAATTAGGGGCATTCAGCGTAACGCTGGAAACGATGGCATCCGGCATAACGGAATTGCCCTTCGGAGCGTTCGCGGCAACCATGCAGCCGATCCATTTGGCAATAGGATTCGTAGAGGGAATGATCACCGCGGCGGTGCTTGTATTCGTCCATGAAGCCAGACCGGAGCTGCTCTTTGCCAATTCGGGAGCTGAAAGAGCAGAGGGCAGATTCTCGTTGAAAAAGACTTTGGCGATCCTTTCCGTGGCGGCGGTGCTGATAGGCGGGTTGTTGTCTTTAGTCGCTTCCGCTTATCCGGACGGTTTGGAATGGTCTATCGAGAAGCTGACAGGCGCTTCCGAGCTGGAAGCGGCAGGCGGACTTCATCAGGCCGCAAGCTCCATACAGGATTTTACTTCCCTGCTGCCCGACTATTCTTTTAAAGATTCCGAAACGCCCTTAGGAACAACGTTTTCCGGTATCGTCGGCGTGTTGGTAGTAGTGGGCGTCTGCATAGGCGCTTGCCTCCTGTTCAAATTCTTCAAAAAAAGCAAAGCAAGAAAAGAGAAAAAGCGCGATGAGTAAAATAAGCAGCGCGATTCGAGAAATAAATCGCTTAGATGAATCAGCCGCCAAAGATCAGTGGATGAACCGCATTCATCCACTGGTTAAATTTATTATAACGGTTGGATATATTGCGGTCGTCGTGTCTTTTGATAAATACGACATAATAGGGCTTGCCGGGATGGTTATATATCCCATTGCCGGTTTTATGCTTTCGGAGCTGTCGTTTTTGGAATGTATGAAGCGCCTGCGTTTGGTTTTGCCGCTGATTTGTTTTATAGGTATCCTGAATCCGCTCTTTGATCAAAACTACGTGTTCGTTGCAGGGATACAGATGAGCGCGGGAATATTATCTATGATCACCCTTATATTAAAAGGCTTGTTCAGTGTCTTGGCTTCTTATCTTTTGATCGCCACAACCTCTATCGATAAAATCTGTTACGCCTTGCGCTTGCTGCGTATACCCAAGCCAATGGTAACGCAGTTTATGCTGACGTATAGATATATCACTGTTCTTTTGGCGGAGGTCAACCGTATCACCCAAGCGTATGCTCTGCGCGCGCCTAAGCAAAAGGGAATACATTTTAAGGTGTGGGGTTCTCTTATAGGGCAGCTGCTCCTGCGCAGTATGGATCGCGCGAGTAGCGTATATGAAAGCATGCGGCTGCGGGGTTATAATGAAGATTACAAATATATGAGGGAAAGAATTGCCATTCACCCTAAGGATATCGTGTATCTGCTCTTTTGGGCAGGAATTATCGTGCTATTCCGAATATATCCGGTGATACTGATCATTGGAAATTTTGCGGGAGGGATATTTAGATGAGCCATATAAATATTAAAGTGGAAAACGTTTCTTTCGGATACGAGAAAGGAGCGGAGATATTATCACAGATCTCGCTTCACGCTAAAGAAAATGATTCGATCGGAATTATCGGCGCAAACGGTGTCGGAAAATCCACGCTTTTGAAGCTGCTTGTGGGCCTTTATTTGAATTTTGATGGCTCAATTCGTATAGAAGACGTACCTGTTCAAAAAAGCACGCTGCCCCTGATACGCTCTAAAATCGGCTACGTATTTCAGGATTCGGACAGTCAGCTGTTTATGACCACGGCCTATGAGGATATTGCGTTTGCGCCGAGAAATTACGGCTTGCCTGAGAATGAGGTGCAAAGCAGGGTAGAGCAGGCGCTTCGTTTGACGGGAATTGAGCATTTAAGGGATAAGCAGATATATAAGATGTCCGGCGGGGAGAAAAAGCTTGTATCTATCGCCACGATTTTATCCATGACGCCGGATATCATTTTAATGGACGAGCCTTCCATTGCGCTTGACCCGAAAAACAGAAGAGTTCTTATTAATATTTTAAATTCCTTTGAGCATTTAAAGCTCATCGCGTCACACGACTTGGATTTGATATTGGATACCTGCGAAAGAACTGTTTTAATGGCAGGCGGTAAAATAATCTGTGACGGCCCCACGAAAGAGATCCTAACAAATAGGGAATTATTAGAAGCTAACGGCTTGGAGCTTCCGTTTTGTTTGCAAAAAAGATAAGAAGCACTGTATCCTGCCTTTTGGATTCGGCTCATTTAGCTATTTACGAATCACTTCAACTGTGATATATTGTAATTGAGATCCTTAATATTTCGATTGGAGAAGCATGATGGAAACGAAAACTAAAAAAAGCCGAAAAGGGTTGAAGCTTATGGGAATAATAATCGGAATAATTATCGGAGTAATAGCAGTCATAATTTGCTCGGCAGTGATCGCGATAGGCGTATTGACCGCGCCTGTTGATGATAAATCAGAAAAAGCAGTTGCGATCGGCGGTATGCTTACCTCCGAAACGATCAATTATAAGGAAGAAAGCACCGCAGGGCTTGAGAAAAATCCTTTAATTAAAATAATGCAGGTGTTTTGGAAATCCTGCGCAAAAAGCGACGCTGAATTGCATGCCAAGCAAACGCCTCCGGACACGCTGATAAAAGAGTATGATATTCCCTACATAGATGACGGCAACAGATACCATATGCTCGACGTTTATTATCCAGAGAACGCAACGGGAGATCTTCCCGTTATAATTGATATTCACGGCGGCGGCTGGATGTACGCGGATAAAAGCTTAAACGAATATTATAATTTAAGCCTTGCGGACAGGGGCTTCGTAGTATTCAGCATAAGCTATCGCCTCGTGCCGGACGTAACGGTCAACGAGCAGCTGATGGACTGTATGGAAGCGCTAAAATGGATCAGCGAAAATATGGATAATTATCCGTGTGACGGTAAGAACATAATGCTTACAGGTGATTCCGCGGGCGGAATGCTGGCCGCATACAGTGCCGTTTTACTTCAAAGCGGCGAATTGAGAGATATATTCGGGGTCACAGACGCAAATATGGAGCTTACGGCTCTGCTTTTAACGTCTCCCGTGCCGAATATGAATGAGGGCGGCGTGACTGATTTTGTAAAAACGATCTGCTGGGGATTGGATTATAAAAGCAAGGCAACCTACGAATATATGAATTTCGATCAGATAATTGATTACGCGAAGCTGCCGCCAACGTATTTGATCACCAGCAGCGGAGACGTTTTGGCTCACTCGCAAACGCTTAAAACGTATGAGCTTTTAAAAAGTAAGGGTGTTGACGTCCGGCTGGCGGATTATACGGATTTAAGGGACAATGAGGAGCTTCCCCATGTTTTCTGCGTACTTGAACCCTTTGACGAATTCGGAAGCAGAGCCAATGACGAAGCGATTGAGTTTTATAAGAAAACTATGGAATGATTTTTTGCAGAAATAAGCTTATTTACGTTTTATTTTTAGAGGGTTGGGGGATAAATAAATGAAATTAGATACCCGGAAAATGAAATGGACAAGAGAGCCGAAAAGTTACGTTATTTCATCTAATAAAATAGAAATTGTGACAGAGCCTCATACTGACTTGTGGCAACGCACGTACTATCATTTTCGTAACGATAATGCTCCTGTTTTGCAGATTTCTACAGACGAGAAGTATTTCTCTTTTATCGTAAAAACAGAATTTGAAAGCAAGAATCGCTTTGACCAATGCGGTGTTGTTATGTATTTGGACAGCGAAAACTGGTTAAAGGGATCAGTAGAATATGAAAACGAGCAGTTTCAGCATTTGGGAAGTGTGGCGACGAATATGGGTTATTCTGATTGGGCTACCACAGCCATTGATGCTTCTATCAAATCCATGTGGTATCGGTTCAGCCGCAGGGAAGACGATTATTGTATCGAATGCTCTGCGGACGGCATAAACTATAGCCAAATGCGAATTTGCCATATGTGGAAAGCTATCGGCACGATCCGGTTCGGCGTTTACGCGTGCAGCCCTGAGGATTCTTCCTTCAGGGCAACCTTTACGAATATGGAAATCACTGATTGCCAATGGCTTGCGCATAACGGGCAGGCTCCGGATGAGCAGTGCTGATAAGCTTACAGATTATTAAAAACAGGACAGCGCCTTCAAAAAGCGCCATCCTGTTTTTTTATGCTATGAGAACTGAATATCAGTCGATCAATTCTATTTTCACGTTGTCTACGTAAACGCTCTTTCCGTGGGGCGCGTTAAATTCGAGAGCAAGCATGCAGTCGTTATTGACCGCGTCCTCCATTTCTTTTATAACGTCCCATTCAGCGGGTTCGGTTTGGTCCTTTTCCCAGATCTTCATATACATTTTGCTTTCATAGACCATCGTCTTGCAGGTGTACCACGTTTTATATTTTATATCCTTATGAACGCCGCTTTCGTTGATTCCCTTTGATTCAAGGCGGGCTGTGGTAGAAAACTCCGGGGTGATGTTGGAGGTGTAATCAAGAGCGCTTCTGCGGATCACGTTGTACATTCCGAGAAAACCCGAGAGGCTCTTTGAGAACATAAAATCAAAAGTGGTAACGTTGCTGCCGAAGCTTTGATTGAAATTGACCTTTGTGTTTTCGTTGTTGCTGTCTATTTCAAGATATTTGTTTTGGGATTTCTCCTTGATACTGACAAGAGCGTCTTGGTTTTCACCAACCGTCCAATGCTCCGAAATAAAGCTTCCTGTTTCGTAGCTTTCAAAATCATCTTCAAATAGGGTTTTCAGCGTGAAAGATTGAGAAATGTCTGTCTGAGCGTCAGTCGGTTCTAAGGAAGTCAAAAGCTCTTCAGGTTTATTACGTCCTCCGATCACTCCGGCATTGTCGATGATTTTTTGGATCTTATCGTTTCGCTCTCTGTTAATATAAATTGAGTTTTCCCGGTAATCGTTTTTGCCGTTTTGGTTTCTGCCAACGCCGAGCGCGTTTTCAAGCACGTTGTTTTTAACGGTATATCCGCCGGTCTGCTCGTCCATATAAATGCCGTTCGTTCCGTAATCAGCCCATTCCGGAAGAACTATATCGTGAATATAATTTCCGCTCATTTCGGAATTCGGTTGCTTTGAGAGGGTGTAGATCCCGCCGGCGTCGCAAAGCACCTGGCTGGTGTGGTGGATATTGTTGTTTAAAATTTTGTTGTTCGACATAGCGTTATCGGCGTTCGTCCAGCCGTAGCCAACGGATATGCCTGTGTACGGAGCATAGGCGATCTCGTTATTCGCAATTAAAATTCCCTTTGGATAGCCTGCGCCGATTGCCACTGATCCCTCGTAATCCGTTCCGATATGGTGAACGTAGTTGTTTATAATGCTGTCATCAGTGCATATTTCGTCCTTGTTTTCGGGGTTGTACGCAACGTGAAAATCCGTGTTTTTATCAACAACGAATTTGCCGATCATAATGCCGTTTCCGCTGATATGCTGAATGATATTATCCTGAATAAGAGAGTTATCAGTGCCGTAATTCAGATCGATCCCGACTGCGCCCATATTCTGAACGGTGCAATTCTTCATTGTGAAATTGTGGGTATTGGCAACGTATATTCCCGCGGACGGTCTTAACGCGCCGTTATCGTTATCGCTGAAAATGCAGTAATTGGCAAACATACCTGCCTGAAGCTCAACGAGACCCTGCTCACTCGGTAAATTCCAAGTGCTGTATTCAAAGGTGATGCCGTCAAAGGTGAGATCGTTTACCTTGCTGTTGTCGCTCGTATTAACGGATACAAGCGTTTCAAGTCTCGGCGCGGTCACTGTTGCCGAACGCATATCAAGCCCGCTCGGCGCCTTGAAATAAAGCGTATTCCTGCTTTCGTCAAGATACCATTCGTTTTCCGTATCGATAAGCTCGTAGGCGTTTTCGATGTAGTAAACGAAATCGCGGGTACCTGCGTGTGAATAGCCGTCGATATTCGGATGTAAGCGGTTGAATATCAGTTTGCTTTCGTTGTCTTGAACGCGGATAGCAACCTGATCTTCTTCGATTCTTGCTGATTTTATCCTGAGTATGTTTTCGACCCAGGCGGTGAGAACGTGAAGCTCAACCTTTTCAAGATTATTGAACTCCTGAAATTCATTCAAAGCTATGTATATTTCTCCGTAGGCGGCAGGGCGGAGCGCGTCCGCGCCGTCGTAAAATAAGTTTTCGGGAATGAGATTGCCCTTAACGTCAAATCTTGATGCGCCGATGATTCTCGTTGAATAATCAGTGTTGCTTCTTGCTCTGACTGCTTTTTCACCGTTGACGTATAGCTGGCGGAACGTAAAGCCCGCGTCTACCTTGGCGGAATAAATGTTTTTATCACTGTCAAAAAGAGTGAAGCCGCCAATTTCCGTGCCTCCGCTGATAACGGGGTCAGCACCCTCAACGGCAGTATAAATGATATCAAAATCGTTCGTGGCGCTGTCTCTTTCATCAAAGATAAGTGTGTCGTCTAAAACGTAAGTGCCGTCGTCAAGATAAACGATGATATCGCCGCTCATATCCTGATTGATTTTTCTGACCTCAGCCTGAGCTTTCTCAATCGTTAAAAACGGGCTTTCCTTCGTTCCGTTATTATTATCGTCGCCAAAGGGACTTACGAAGATTTCCGCCATTACGCTGTGCGGCTTTTCGGTTTTATTAGCGCAGCCCATAAAGCCAACCCCTATTAAAGAAATTGATAATAAAAGGCAAATAATTCTTTTCATTATGTATCTCCTTCATTTTTTCTAATTCAATATTAGCATAGAAATGAGGAAAGCGACACGACATTATTTCGCTTATAATGTCGCACAGCCGTTGCATATCGGGCTCGTTCGTTGACAAGTCCATAAATGATTTGTATAATTGTTTTATCAACCAAACGCCCGATAAAAAGCTTTTATCAATAACTTTTTAAATAAGGAGAAAGCACTATGCTTGAAAAAATAAAGGAAATTCCAAAGGAAATAATAAACCATTGGAAAACGCCGCCTGAGGGGAAGTATATACCGTATAAGGAGTTCGCTTCATACAGTATCGGCGGCATCGGCGTTAATACGATAAATTCGCTTTTCGGATACGTTGCTCTCAACGCCAACTGCCTGCTGATCGGCTCTGCATACGGCATTCAGCCAACGCATCTTGCGTGGCTGAATATCATAATGGGCATTATCAATCTTATCAAAGCTCCGTTTATCAGTATGCTTATTGATAACACAAATTCTAAATACGGAAAATTCCGCCCGTATCTTTTGTACACAGGTGTGCCTACTGCGGTTCTGCTTTGCTTTATGGCATTCATTCCAAATGATATCAACTACGTGGCAAAGGTTGCCGTTATAGGCGTTACGTACGCGTGTTTGATGGTTTTTCAGGCGCTCTACGCTCAGGCGTTTACAAGCCTTGCGCAGGTGCTTACGCCCAACGGCGAGGAGCGGACCGGTCTGCTTTCGGTCAGTATGTTTATTTACAGCCTTGGCCCGTCAATCGTGAATATGCTGCTTCCGATTTTTGCAACGCTCACAGGCGGTATGACGGAGTTTAAAACCTACAGGGTTTTCTTCCCGATATTCTCAATAATCGGCATAGCGTTAAGTATAATGACCTTTAAAGGCACAGAGGAAAAAATCGTTGTTTCCAAAGATTACGTTGCCAAGGTTAAATTCAGCGAGGGCTTTAAGCAGGTGGCAAAGAATAAATACTTCTGGCTGATAAACGCTTATTCGATTCTCGGCGCGCTGAAATACGGAATAGGCTCGATTCTCGGCTGGTATTGCATTTATCAGATACAGAGCGACGCAATGCTGGGCGTTATGAATACCGTTATCGGCACGGCTTCAGTGCCTCTCATGCTTCTCGCGCCGTTGCTTGCGAAAAAGCTTGGTAAAAGAAACGTTATTATCTGGACGAATTTGATCCGCGCGATTCTTTGCGTCGTTATGTTTTTCACGATGAATAATACGGTAGTATTCTTCGTTTTCCTGTATCTTGCCACGGTTACGATGGGAGGCGACAGCGTTGTTACAACCTCGATGACCGCTGAAATATTTGACTATCAGCAGTGGAAAACAGGCGTTAGATTAGAGGGCTTTATAACACAATTCGGCGCAATGCTCACAACGTTTGTCGGTATGTTTACCGGGTTTATCGTTCCGTATTTTTACGAACTTTACGGGCTGAAAAATGATTACACGGTGCTTTATGATCCGGCCGTGAGAACCCCGATATTCAATATTTTGATCATAACAACGATCATCAGCTGTGTGCTTTGCGTTATTCCAATGTTCTTCTATAATTTAGGGGAAAAGGATCATCAAAAAATTATCGAAGAATTGAAAGAAAGAGTAAACGAATAATAAATAGAAAAGAGATCAAAACCGCGTGGCTTTGATCTCTTTTTTATGCCGGATTTGCAATCAGTCTGCCTGGCGTAGCCAAGCTTTGAACGTGAGCGAAAACTCCAGATCGTTACCATCCTTATCTTTGCCAACGTAATACTCGCTGACATAGAGCTTATCGTCCTTCAAAATATGGATCTCACTGTATGGCGTTCCCGCGTCAAAAATACCCTTATATTTGTATATGTTTTTGTCCTCGTCGAATAATTCCCATGTATTTGTCAGCTCGTAAGTGACCGTTTCAGGGAAGAAATCAGATTCGGTAACCTGTACAAACAGCTCATAATCGACCTCGGACTTGTCAAGCTTAAGCTCGATAATCGGATCCTTGGCGATATCAACACCGGGGATAACCTTTCTATATGTGTACGCCGTAGTCTTTATACTCTCATTGAGGACGTAAATGCCGTTTTCAAGCTTCGGTTCGTGTTCGTAAATATTGATCTCGCCACCGGCGGCAACTCGGGCGGAATCGGTATAGGAATGCTCAATTACATATTTCGCATACAGATTGCTGACCATACAAGTGGAAAACATCGTAAGCGTAAGAATAATGCCAACAGTCCAAAACAATATGTTATGAATAGTAAACCGCGACTTTTTTTCGTATTTATTCTTTTCCACTGTCGGCACCGCCTTTCAATTTATCATCTGTTTTAGCTTCTCTTTTAGGAGAAGGCAGTTATTCGCCTTTAAGGCGTTTGATCTCTTCTATGATTTTCTCTTTATCTTCATAAGCTTTTTTGCGCTCTTTCATATGGGGAAGCTCAAAAAGAACTATCATAGCCGCAATTATAAGTATAAAGCCAACCGGGGTTTTCAAAAAACGTATCAGCGCTCCTATAAATGGGATATGGAATACGGCTTTTCCTTTTATATCAGATACAGAAATCGGACTGTCATTAACCTCGTTGGCGTCTCCTTTCGTTACTATCTCGTCGCCGTCAACGGAAACTATCTTGTGGATAACAAGCATACTCTCATCCTGATACACAACGATATCGTCTACTCCGTAGCCGCTCTGTTCATGAACGACCACCAAGTCATTCACGGAGAGCGTTGGCTCCATACTGCCGGAAAGCACCACGGAAAAGCCCCAGCCAAAGGGCATAGGCATAGCGTTTCCCGCCAAGGTTTGAGCATTCCAGTTATACAGTCTTATGCCAATTACAAGGCTGATTACTGCCAAAAGGAGAATTCGCCCGATGGTTTTCAATTTTCTTTTCGTTTCACTCATTTTATTCAGCCTGTTTCTTTTCCTTACGGTCTGATTTAAAGAGGGCAAATATCATAATGCAAAGTCCCGCAAAGGAGCCTGCGCTCAGCAGGCAAAGGAGTATGAGCTGTGAATCGTCTCCCGTATGCGGCGGATCAACAAGACCTGAGTTGGGATCGTCCGGATCATCGTCATGCACTGCAACGGTGCGGATAATAATGTGCAGTTCCATATCCTGACCAACGGCAAGATCGCCAAGCATGGTGTCGTAAGCATCGTCGCCGCGCTCAAAGGGCCATTCCCACTCAAGATTGAAAACGGCATATCTGCCCGCGCCAAGCTCTGCGCTGTAATTTACAGTGTTGAGCTCCATCACATCAACTTTATTATCGGGCGAGCCCAAGAGATATTTGTTCGTATGATCCCATACGCGTGCCTCAACGGGAAGCCAAAGGTCTGTTCCCGTAACGTAGGCTTCCATTGTCATAGTATAATCCAGCGCTACGTCGCCCGTGTTGGCGAGCGTGAACTGGTAAATGTTGGATGTTCCGGGGGCGATAAGCTTATCATCGTTACCCTCAGGGCCTATAACGGTGATTTTTCCTGTTTCATCATAGAAAAGCTTGAAAATCTCCTCCTCGGCCTCCATATGGAATTCGGGGTTATGCTTTTCATCATCGCTTATATACTCGGTCTGTCCGCTCCCACTGTCAGATGAAGGGGCGTTTGAATCGGTATCCGCGTTTTCAGTAAGCGAATGAACGTTTACGAATTTTGCCGAGGTATAGGGGATAACTCTGCCGAAAAGGAGCGAAACGGAAACCGTTACGCATAAAACTAAAATAAGGATGAGCGCAATGAGATTGCCGGACGATTTCTTTTTGTTGCGTTCGGTATTCATTCATGCTCCCTCCTTTTCAGCGTTGATTTTTTTACATTTGCGTTTATATTATGCTTCGGTGTTTTAGAAAACCCGAAAGAAAATATTTTAAATTATCTTTCGAACTGTCGAAAGCACCGAAACCTGCGCGGCCGCAGCCACAAGCAGCCGCGCAAGCCTTTGGTTAATTAGTTTTTAGCTTCAATTAAGAATTTATGTATTCTCTTAATTAGTCAACCTGAGTTACGCTGATGGTAACGTCAATGCTAATGTCAGTGCTGTAAGAGCTATTCGCAAGAGTATAATTCTGAGGAAGCTCGGTAAAGGTGGTCTGCTGGCCGTCTACATATTCCTTAACGTTGCCGGCAGCGATATCACCGAGAAGAGTATCCTTCTTATCCCTGAGAGCCTTGGCAGCTGCCTTACCCTCTGCAGTTGCATAAGTATCTTTCACAGCGTTTGCCTGAATGAAAGCTTTAGCAGCGTTGATATCGGCCTGAGTATGACCGGGAGTTTCGCTTGCAGTCTCGTCCTTAAGAGCATTCTGAGCATCCCAGTAAGTTTCAGCAGCGGTCTTAGCCTTTGCGTTTACAACATTGGTATCCTCTTCAAATCTCCACTCCCAAGTAAAGGTGAGCGTGCCGATACCGCCGGCAGCAACATTGGCGAGATCGGTGTTCGCGTCAACGAAGATTCCGTTATCGCCGTTGATAGCGTTAAGTACCGCGTCAATATCGCTGAGAGAGCCTGTAACCTTTTTGTCAGTACGAGTACCCGGAATGCTTGCAAGTGCCGCGTCGATCTGAGTTCCAAGCTTTGCAATGAGATCGCCTTCGATCGTGAATACGATAGGATGGTATTCAGCTTCAGCATCGAAAGTGTCTACCGCAGAGGTGGTCATATCCGGCAGAGCGGCGTTGTTCTTAAGGAATATATCCTTAACATCGGCAACATCGATCTTTACGTTAACGTCAACCTCAGGTGTACCGGTAACGCTTATCGTGAATTTCTTGTCGCCGTTATTCGTACCGGGAGCAACGAGATTGTCTGTGTTTGAAGATTCAACAGAAAGTAATGTAAGGTCTTTCGGGGTTCCGGTAAGATTTTCATCTAATGTTGAACCGCCGGGAGTGTTGCCCTTGCCTTCGTTAGGAGCGGAGGGATTTACTTTGAAGTAGGTCTTGTCAAATAAGGTACCGGTTGCGGTAACTTCAACGCCGAACTTCGCAACACGGGCAGAATCCTGAACGTAACCTTCAGTTACATACTTCGCGAAAGTTCCGCTGATGATGCTTGTTGAGAGAAGTACGGCAACTAAAAGTACGCTTGCAACTCTCATCATTTTGTTCTTTTTCATGAGTTTTTCTCCTTTCATGGTTTGTGCCTTTCGGCTGTTAAATTCTTCCCCCATAGGGCAAGCCCCCCGGGAGAATTTATATATTCAACCCCGTGTGGCTTCCGGGGGAAGAATAGCGTAAATGCTCACTGCGTTTGCAGTGAATAGTGAAGAGGTTAGGGTCTGCTTCGCAGACGATCATAATATTTTTATTACTGATCGGAGCTTTTCTGTTCCTCCGCTTTCGCGGCCTTCAGCGCCTCAAGCTCTGCCAGCAGTGCTTCTGTATCCTGTTTGTTCATCTTTTCATAGCGCTTGCGTCTGAAAAGATCCCAGCCGATGAGCAGAATGAGCGGAAGTACTACACAGATGATAAGACCTGCCGTAGTCTGCATAAACATCGCAATGTTGCCCGCGCCGCCGATCCTCGCAACGTAAATACCTACGAGTTTCTCTTCAGATACAGGCAAGCGATCCGCCGTGTCGTTGGCGTCACCCTGAGTGCGGAAGTAGATCGTTCCTTCTTCATCGTACAGCTCAATAACTCTATGGGTAAGGATGCTGGTTCCGTTTCCGTCCGGATCAAAGAAAGCGATAACGTCTCCAACTCGAACGTCTGCTCCGTCGATCTGTTCAACGACGATGAGGTCTCCGCTCAGTATCTCCGGCTCCATTGATCCGGTAAGAACGATGAGGGGCGCGTATCCGCCGATCTTCGGAACCTCTTCCGTATTGGTGTAGCTCTTAACGATCAAAGTGAGATTGACTATAAGGATCGGGATAAGAATAATGCAAAGAACGATTCCTATAGCCGTCATGATCTTGTGATTGACTGTTGTTTTTTCCTTGGCCTTTGACATTTAAATAGAGCCTCCTCAGCAGATTATCATAAAAAAGCGAAAACTTCACCTATATAATATTTTAATTATATTAACATACCAAATTTTAAAAATCAATACGAAATTTTATTTTTATTTTACATAAAATATCCAAAATGTAAAAATTTCGGGATTTTTCTGTTTCTTTTATAACTTATAGTTTAAAAAAATAGCATAAATAATAGTAAAATGCAAGCTTTTTTTATAATGTGAATTTTTGGATAGAAAAAGAAAGGGATGACAGACTGTTGAGTCTATCATCCCTTATTTTATCATTGCGTGGAAGAGAGCGGGGTCAGCTTCCCGAATACTATGTATCTTGCGTTGTCAAATTCATAAGAGCAGGTGGAGAGCATAATGATATGATCACTACCCGTAACGTCTACGTCAGATTTAAAGGTGGAGTTTGCCGTCAGCTTCTGTAAAAAAGCTTCAAATTCTTCCGTATTTCCGATCTCCGTGCGGTAAATATCAGAATCAGCGTCGGCAGTGAAGCCCGCAAACAGGTCTATTTTGTAATTCGTCTCCGGCGTTAAATAGTATAAAACCGGGTGTTCTTCAAAATACTTTTGCTCTTTATAGTTCACCAGAGTGCCGAACATTGAGGCGTTTTTCATATTGTGGCCGTAGATGATATGATTTTGCCCTGTTCCAACGGCGGGGCAGCGGTAATCGGCAAACAGCGTTCCCGTTTTGAGGTATTCGCCGTGCAGATCACGTCGCAGATAATAATCGTTGTCATCAGCCTGCACCACGGGATAATGTATCGGTGTGTTTTCGCAATAGAGCCAGCCGATAATATCTGAATTTTCCCGCATAAGCGAGCCGAAATCAACACTGATAGGGGCTGTTTCCTCAGGCGTAACCTCCTCGTTTGGCGCTTGCTCCGTTTCGTGGGGCTTTTCGATAACGAAGCGGTTTTGCAGATCGTCGTAGGCTTTATCTGCTTTTTGATATCCGTAAAGGGTGATCGCCACTCCGGCAGACGAGACGACGAATACAAGCGCAAACACGATACATATAACAAGATATATTTTCCTTTTCAAATTTTCTCATCCTCTTCTGTCTTGTTCTATGCAGTCTACAGTGTATTATAGAAAAAAACTCGGGATGTGTCAATCGTATATGTTTATCTCAAACGTTTCAATATTTCATCGTGAATGAAAGCGGCAAAAATATAAGCCTTTCTATTGAAAAGAATATTGAAAATGTGATACAATTTTTGAAAACAGACAGATTTCGTCAAAAAATAACGGAGAAAAATGATATGAAAATCATAATAAAATTTGAAGACGTTGATATTTCATCGATCGTAAAGACTTATCAAAAGGACAAACAGGAGGAGCTTGAAGGCTCGTCACGCTTCGGCAGCCTGAAAAAGCAGCTTTTCGGCGCGGGAATGGCGTTTGCGGAATTTGCTGCGAAGGAATTGTTGGAAAAAAAGCCTGAAGTAATTGAGCGCACCGCCGAAAGCATGGCCAAAAACTATTTGGAAAAGCACAGACTAAAGCTCACGCTTGATAAAATAATACTGCTGACAGATGATTCGAGCACTGATCTCAGCGGTGTGGCAGCTGAAATCTCAGATGTGGACTATTCTCAGATTTTAACTTCTGTCAGCCCGAAGCTTGTAAAAAGGCTTAAAAAAACGTACAAAAACAGCGCTTTGCTGAAAATATTAAATGTTATCACCTCGGATGATGAAACGTTGAAAAACATAATGTCCGCCATAGACGATGAAAAGAAAGAACAGCTTTTGCAGATATTCGTTACGGAGTATAACGACGTGATTTGCAACGAGATCAATGGGTTAGCGCAGAAGAGAAATATTGCTGCGAAGGTCAACGAAATCATCATTGAAGCCTGATCGTTCAACGCCAAGTATAGGCAAAGCGGGACGAAACGAAAAACGATCAATTGAATTGACAGCGGATGAGATTGAATATATACTAAACTAAGTTGACTGATCAGCCATAAATTGGCAGAAAGGGGGATATATATGAATCGCAAAGTGCCGAGAATGGCGGGAATTTTGATGCCTATAGCCTCTCTTCCGTCAAAGGACGGAGTAGGAAGCTTCGGAAAGGAAGCCTATCGGTTCGTGGATTTTTTGGCGGATGCCGGCGTTCAGATGTGGCAGGTTTTGCCCTTGAATCCGCTGGGCTACGGCAACAGCCCGTATCAGCCCTATTCCTCATATGCGGGGGACGAATTATATATAGACCTTGACTTGCTTATGGAAGACGGCTATCTGTTTGAAAGCAGGGAAACCCTGCCGAATACGGGGCGCATTGATTACGATCGTGCGAGAAGCCACAAGCTGCCTTATCTTAAGGAAGCGTTCAAGCGCTTTGAAGGCCTTTCCGCAGAAAAGAATGCGTTTGATGAGTTTTGCAAGCAAAGCTGGGTTTATCAGTACGCGGTGTTTATCACCTTAAAAAAGCACAATGGTATGCGTTGCTGGAACGAGTGGCCTGACGCTCAGCGTGATTGGACACCTGAAAGCGATTTCGACCTCTCTTCCTACGAAAACGAAATCCGCTTCAATATGTTTTTGCAATATCTGTTTTATAAGCAATGGAATGCTCTGAAGCGCTACGCCAATGGAAAGGGCATTTTAATGGTGGGCGACGTTCCGTTTTACGTTGGTATCGACTCGCTGGACGTATGGCAGGCGCGGGATAACTTTCTTCTGGACGAAAAGGGCTACCCCACCTTTATCGCGGGAGTTCCCCCGGATTATTTCAGCGCCACCGGTCAGCGCTGGGGAAACCCGATTTACGATTGGGAAAAAATGGAAAAGGATAAATTCCGATTTTGGATAGACCGCTTGCAATACAGCGCAAGGCTTTACGATATCGTGCGTATCGATCACTTCCGCGCCTTTGACACCTACTGGAAGATACCATCCTCCTGCGAAACGGCGATGGTGGGCGAGTGGCTTGAAGCCCCGGGATACGCCTTTTTTGACAGACTGCTGGAAGAGCTTCCCGATATCTGGCTCATTGCGGAGGATCTGGGAGAGCTTCGCCCTGAAGTTTTGGTACTGAGAGACGCTTACGGACTTCCCGGAATGAACGTTGCGCAATTCTCCCTGCCGGATACGGACGCCGTTAAAAAGAACCAAGTTATTTATACAGGGACGCACGACAACCAAACGGTTATCGGCTGGTATGAGGAAATGGACACCGAGGCAAGGCTGAAAATCAACCGCAGTCTGGACGGAGAGGGGAGAAAGGGCAAAAGCTTCTCCTACCGTATGCTTCACTATGTGATGAACAGCGACGCGGATTATGCTATTGTGCCTGTATCCGACTTGCTGGAGCTGGACGATTCCGCGCGTATAAACACGCCGGGAACTGTCGGAAGCCCCAACTGGGAATGGCGTTTAACGGAGCTTGAATCCTTAATATCCCGCAAGGATTTCTTAAAGGAAATGATAATCTCCTCTAAAAGAATGCCGATCTCCAAGACTGAGTGAAACTGAAAAAATCATAGACATCGTTTAATTTTGCGATAAAAAGGCAAGACGGATTCTCCTTTCTTGCCTGAAAATATATGGTCAGGAGTGAAAATATGAAAAAATTATTTGCTGTCCTTTTGGCGGCCGTAATGCTGTTTACACTTACCGCATGCGGTTCGGGCGGAAACAACGGCCCCGATGAACCCGCGGAAGGCGAATGGGCCGGTACTTACGACGTGAAGATATGGATAGCCGATAACGCAGTAGAACTTACCAAAAAGCAGATCGCTGATTTTAACAGTTCAAATGAATACGGAATCGTTATCAACGCCGCGATAGAAGCGGTGAGCGAAAACGATTCTGCCGACAATATGCTTGCAGACGTGAATGCCGGTGGTGATATTTTCTGCCTTTCACAGGCTCAATTCGACCGCCTTGTACAGGCCGGCGCACTTTCTAAGCTTACCGAGAGCGCCGCTAAAGCCGTTACCGAAGCCAACGATGCCGGTATAGTAGGCGCTGCCAAGTCGGATGAGGATATCTATGCCTATCCCCTCAGCTCCGATAACGGATATTTACTGTATTACGACAAGAGCGTTATCCCCGATGAGGACGTGACCAGCCTTGAAAAGCTCATTGAAGACTGCGAAGCTGCCAACAAACATTTCTGTATGGAGCTTGAAACCTCTGCTTGGTATCTTGCGGGCTTCTTCTTCGGCACGGGCTGCCTTTCCGATTGGACTGTTGATAAGGATGGTAATTTCGTATCAGTCAACGATACCTTCAATTCGGCAAACGGTCTTATCGCCGCTAAGGGGATGAAGAAGCTCCTTGATTCACCGATACACGTTAGCGCTTCCGGCGCGGAGAACTTCGCAAACGGCGCTGCGGTAGTTGTAACCGGTACTTGGGGATACAATATCGGCAAAGCGATACTCGGCGATGATATCGGCGCGGCCGCTCTGCCGTCATTTACCGTAGACGGCAAAGAGTATCATATCGGTTCTTTCAACGGTTGCAAGCTGTTGGGCGTAAAGCCGCAGGATGATGCTGTCAGATCAGCCGTTCTTCACAAGCTGGCGCAGTTTCTCACAGATGAGGAGCGTCAGACGGAGCGCTTTGAAGAGCTTGCGTGGAGCCCTACAAATATTAACGCTCAGGCGTCGAGTGCCGTTCAGTCGAATCCGGGTCTTGTGGCTCTGTTTGCCCAAAGCCCCTATTCAGTTGCTCAGGGGCAGATCCACAGCTCATGGTGGAGCATTGCCAAGACTATTGCCGATGACGTAAAGGCCGCTGATAATGACGAGGAAATTCAGGCCGCGCTTGACAGCTATCACGATAAGCTGGATTCACTGTTTGAAACGTCTGATTAGTTGAATCTCAAAAAAACATAGCCACCGGTTAAATCGGTGGCTATATTTTTTGGCTTTTTAATTGCGGCGTTATTATTTCTTGTTTATCTCGAATGAAACGGACTTCGTTTCGCCCGCGTTAAAGGTCAATTCCTGAACTTCATCGGAAAGTCCGCAGGATACGGTGATCGTCTGATCGATATCGGAGCTTATCTCAACTGTTGCCGTGCCCGCTTTGATATCCCATTCAAGCTTTTCCACCGTTGCGCGGGTGCGCGCCTTGATGCCTGTTAACGTTCCTTTGTCAAAACCGCTGTTGGGAAGAGCGGGGAGAATTTCGATCTCGCCCGCGTTTGAGAACACGAGGCTTTCATTGATTATTCCGAGATAGCCTATGGCAAAATCGGTGCAGTAGCAACTGTTGCGATCGTAATCGTGATTGGTCATCAGTGAATCGTAACGTATTCTGTGATTTTCAAGCTTTAACAAGGCTTTTGAAAGGCTGTCTCTGTCCTTAAGCCTTGCGGCAATAAGGGAGCGGTGAATAAGCGCGTGGCTCGCTTCATTTTCACTGGTTCTGTTGGCGATCGCCTGAATTGCCGCGTTTGCCAGTTCCTCGTTGTCCTGCGTTTCAAACAGCGGCCATACGCAGTAGAGATGGCTCAGATGTCTGTGGGTGTTGTTTTCCTCAAAGGCGGTGGTTGCCCATTCCTTGAGCGCTCCCGTTTCGTCATAGAGATAGGGCGGAAGATCGTTGAGAAGCTGCTCCCATTTTGACGTATCCGCATTTGGCGCTACTCTCGACATAATGTCAAGCAACATAATGAGATTATCTCTGCAAGCCGCAATATCAATAGCGCAGTTGGCGTCAGACGGGCTCCAGTAGTTTGAGGGATTGTTTTCAGGTGAATAGCTGGGCAGTATGCAATAGGTTTCGCCCTCGTTCAACCCCGTCTTGCCCTCTTCGTAGTGGATGCCACCCTCGGAATCGGTATAATAATCGGGTGTCATAAGCTGATCCCAGTAGTTCGCTGATTTAACCAAAAGCGGATAAAGAATATCCTCCTCCAGCCTCAAATAACCTCTGTCCGTGATTTCCTTGATCTGTGCGTCCGTCAGATCCTCGGCAACGGGGGAGAGAACGGATCGAAGCGCGTTAAGATCGAATTCATCGCTCAGCGGAATATTGATGTTTCCGTAGCACTGAAGCGTTTCGTATAAGGGCTGGATCATCCAGGAGGTACCCGCGTTCCAGTATCTGAAAGGATAGGGATAGCAGGTTTCAACGATAACAGCCTTGTCGCCGTCAGAGTTAACGGGAGCTTGTATCGCCTCCGTGAAGCCGTGGGTGGCGTAAGCGTTCTCCTCCCAGTCGGGAAGCTGGCGCAGAATGAAATAAGTATAGCCGATGGGTGACGATGAAATGTTGCCCGTATTCATAGACGAGGTTTGCAGGTTGACGTTCGCGTCCATGGTGTATTTGCTTCCCCAACCTGTGTTCCATTCGCCCGTCCACATACCGTAAAGGCGGCTGGTGGAATAGCCGCTGCAACAGAGATAAGCAAATCTGCCCGCGTAATACGTTCTTTGTGCAAGGGCAGAATTAAGCTTTCCGCTTCCGTGCTGAGCGTTCAGAAGGCTTTCGTTTGAAGCGGCGCTGTCCTCCAGCGTGAGGGTAACAGCGTCAAACTGAGGTTGATAGACAGCAAGGTGATTTTCAAGCGCCTTATCGTAATCAAATTCGCCGTCTGCCGTGTATTTATCTGCGATTGTCTTCGCCTGAGCGTACAGCTCGTCAACAAGCGTAAAATCCGTCTGCTTATTGAAAGCAACATAAACGCCCATATCGTAGGTGCGGTCGGAGATCGTGATGAGGTAAACCGCGTCCGCATCGGTTATCTTTATGCCGCAGTTGTCTCCGCTGAACTGGCGTTCCCAGTTGTTTTTATCAAGATATACCTTTTCTTTCGTGCCGCCCTCCGCTATAACGTAGGTATGCGTAGCGTAGCCGCCGTATTTCAGCTCGCTGTTGTCATAGGCGGGATAGTGGGCAACGAGGGCAATGGAATCCGCCTCATCACTCACAAGCTTTTTATATTTAAGGTTGTTTTCATCACTGCTGCCGAAATTCGCCATAGTGCAGAGATCGTCCAGCGACAGGGTCATATTGACCTTTGTGCCGTTGCTTGACGATGAGATTTCCGTGATGACCGCGCCGTCTGCCATCGAAGTAAAGGACGTTCTATTCCAAATACCGTCGCTATTTTCATAACGAACTCCCACCTGCGAGGTCTCATAATCCGTATAGCGAACGTAGTTTTTCTCGCCCTCGCCCTCAATATCAAGCCTGAGCTGTCCGCCGGGGTGGAAGCGGTAAACGTCATCGTAATTGGCGATATCCGTTATGTCTTCGTGATTAACGATCGCCTGCTTAACGGTCTCCAATTCCTCAAAGGTTTCGGGACAGTAACGTACGTTTCTGTTTGGCATAATAAAGTGCATATTCTGGAAAATGAACGTATCGGAATAGGGCGAGCCGCTTGTAACGAAACCCTGAAGCCCGTTGCCCGAAACCATTCCCTGCCGCCAGGCATCCGTTTTATTCTGCTCTGTTGCTGAAAGCTCATCGTAGTTTTCGCTGTATGATATCTTGCTCATATCAGTAAACAGATCATCAATTTTCATATTGGTCTTTTCGCCTCCCGAACACGCCGCAAGCGAAACGGTAAGCGCTCCGCAAACAGTTAAACAAAGTATTTTCTTTATGAATTTATTCATTAAAATTCACCTCCGGCTGATTATATCATAATTTTCAGGATAAATAAATACGGTATTTCAAAGTATTTAACGTAGTATTAATGGCTGCGTTTGCAAAAGGCAGGAGATTGTTTCAAGAGTATTTCGGCAGAAGCTTTTGATAGAGCTAAAAAAATATTATGAGTTATATACTTTGTATTTGCTATTTATATTTTAATGTGTTAAACTATCATACGAATTATGAATGATGACATCGGAGATCCGCTTTGCTGAGGATTTGCCAATAATAAATAGGAGAACATTTTATGGGCGAAAAGAAAGAATACCGCCAAGCGTATCTGACGGGTGAACGCGCGCTTTTTCAGGGGGAAAATCTCAGGATCGTTGACACGATTTTTGCTGACGGCGAATCTCCTTTAAAGGAAAGCCGCGATATTGAGCTGATCGGCAGTATGTTTAAATGGAAATACCCGCTTTGGTATGCTGAGAATATTATTGCGAAAAATTGCACCTGGTTTGAAATGGCGCGCGCCGGCGTTTGGTATACGAAGCATATCACCGTGGAGAATTCTGCCATTGAAGCACCGAAAAATTTCAGGCGCTGTGAGGATCTCGTGCTGAAAAACGTATCATTGCCGAACGCGGCGGAAACCCTTTGGCATTGTGACGGCGTTGTGATGGAGCACGTTACCGCAAAGGGAGATTACCTTGCGATGAATTGCCAAAATATGAAGGTTTCCGATCTGACCCTGTACGGCAACTATTCCTTTGACGGCGCGAAAAACGTTGAGATACGAAATTCTCATCTGCTGTCTAAGGATTCCTTCTGGAACAGTGAAAACGTTACCGTTTACGATTCTTTTATTTCGGGCGAATATCTCGGCTGGAACGCCAAGAATCTCACGCTGATAAACTGCACGGTGGAAAGCCTTCAGGGAATGTGCTATATCGATAATCTTGTGATGAAAAACTGCAAGCTGATCAATACTACTCTTGTGTTTGAATATTCAACGGTGGATGCGGATATCGTCGGCAAGATAGACAGCGTTATGAATCCCTCGGGCGGCGTGATCCGCGCTGATTCGATAGACGAGCTAATCATCGAAAAGGATAAGATCGATCCCTCCAAAACGAAAATTATTTGCAGATGTGATGATAAATCCTCTTGCGCATAAATAAAGATGCAAACGAAAGGCAGAGCGTGTTATGAGATATGATTTTGATACACCGATAAACCGCAGAAATACGAATTCCCTGAAATGGGATATTGCGGAAAACGAGCTTCCCATGTGGGTGGCGGATATGGATTTTGTTGCCGCGCCTGAAATTCGTGAGGCGATCAGAGCAAGGGCCGACCACGGCGTTTTCGGCTATTCCGTGATACCCGAAGAATGGAATCAGGCATATATCGGCTGGTGGCAAAGGCGCCACGGCTTTACTATTGATAAGGATTGGCTCGTATTTTGCACGGGCGTTGTACCTGCCATATCAAGCATCGTTCGAAAACTTACCACTCCTGCGGAAAAGGTGCTGATCCAAACTCCGGTGTATAACATCTTTTTCAATTCCATTCTCAATAACGGCAGGCAGGTTTTGGAAAGCGGACTTAAATACAATGACGGCAAGTACGAGATCGATTTTGATGATCTGGAGCAAAAGCTTGCAGATCCGCAGACTTCTCTTATGATCCTTTGCAATCCCCACAATCCCGTTGGAAAAATTTGGGATAAAGATACGCTTGCGAAGATCGGGGAGCTTTGCCTTAAGCACCACGTTGTGGTGCTGTCCGATGAAATTCACTGCGATCTCACCGATCCGGGAAAGGAATATATCCCATTCGCCTCTGTTTCAGAGGACTGCAGGGAAAACAGCGTAACCTGCATCGCGCCGACGAAGGCCTTTAATATGGCGGGGCTTCAGACTTCCGCGGTGATGATCCCAAATCCCGTTCTTCGCCATAAGGTTTGGCGCGCGCTCAACACCGATGAGGTGGCCGAGCCCAATGCCTTCGCGATAGACGCAACGATCGCCGCATTTACGAAGGGCGACGGTTGGCTCGATGAACTCAGGCGGTATATTTTTGAGAACAAAAAAAGAACTGTTGAATTTATCGAAGCCGAGCTTCCTCAAATAAGCGTTGTACCGTCTGAGGCAACGTATTTGTTGTGGCTGGATTGCTCGAAAATGGCGGGAACAGCCGCTCAGGCAGCAGGATATATTCGGCAGAAAACAGGACTGTATCTATCAGGCGGCAGTCAATACGGAAGCGGCGGGGAAAGCTTCATGCGCCTGAATATCGCCTGCCCGCGCTCCACGCTTGAGGACGGCCTTGCAAGGCTGCGTGACGGCATCCTCTTCTATGAGGAATACGTTAAAAACAATGATTAAATACGAACGAAACAGAGGACAAAGAAATGCATTTGATTAAAATAGATAAAAGCCATTATCAGGGTCAGGCAGACCCGTATATTTTGAAAAGCGGCGGAAGATATTATATTTACGTTACTGGGCATGACGCGATCTACGCTTATCATTCGGATGATCTTTTTGACGGCTGGGAATATTACGGCAAGGTTATGGAGATGCCCGGTCACGAGGCGTTCTGGGCGCCCTGCGTAATAGAGCTTGACGGAAAATTTTATATGTATAATTCAGTTGAGATTTACGATGATGAGCCTGATAAGGGCGGCCACAGAGGGGCAATGCACGTTTCCGTTGCAGATAACCCTCTCGGTCCGTTTACCGATACGAAGCGCATACTTCATCCGTTTTCAATCGATTCCCACGTTGTTAAAAACGAAGCGGGACTGTTCATTTTCTATTCCTCAAACAGATTTGAGGGAGAGAGGATAGGTACCTGCATTTACGTTGACAAAATGCTTGATCCGTTTACTCCCGCGGGCAAGCCTGTTTTGGTAGTTGAGCCTACTCTTGACGAGGATATCTACAGACACGACAGATATAAAAAAGGTCAGCACTGGCACACGATCGAGGGCGCGTTTTATTTTAAAGAGGGCGACTGGCAGTACGTTATGTATTCAGGCAACTGCTATGAAAAGCCCACGTATTATATTGGCTATGCCCGGGCGAAAACGAATGAAACGGACTTAACGAAAATCAAATTTGAAAAATATCCGGATGACAATACATATTTCCCTGTGCTGAAAGCCAACGAGTTTGAAGAGGGAACGGGTCATCATTCAATGATAAAGGAAAACGGACAGTGGTATGCGATCTATCATGCGAGGGATTACGGCTTTGAGGCGGATACCAGCGCCTTTGACGCGAGAAACGCAAGAATCTGTAAGCTTAACGTTGAGGACGGTATTATCACCGCCGAAAGATATGAGGATCATATATAAAATCCATATCAGCTTAATGAGACAAACCGTAATTATCCGAAGGCGGCAGGCTTATGAATATATTCAAAAAGCAATTCCACCGCACCACGGCAGTGGCGGCGATTTTCGTACTGTTGCTATGTGTTGGTGTTATTGCGGGCTGTACCAAAACAGATACGAATAATATAAATACCGAGTTTACCGCTGAAGAGCTGCTTGCCGATTATGATAAGCTTTGGGAAATGCTGGAGGAGGATTATATTTATTTTCCGATTTTGGAAAGCAGGAGAGTAAATATAGAAGCCCTGAGAGAATCCACAAGGCAGCGGCTTATTGACCGTGTTACGGATTTTGACAGCTTTTATTATCTGCTGAACGATATGTTTTACAGAATGGAGTATTTCGCGCATCTCAGTATAGTAACGCCCGAACAGTTAGATGTTTACCGTGAATATTATACCGAGGGCAGCGGCTGGCAAAAGACTTTCCAAAATCCGCAGACCGAGGCCATTTACGAATACTTAAAAAGCAAATCGGATAAATCATTTACCGATACCAATGCCGATACGAACGGTTATCGCGAGGTGGAAGCCTCCTACGATGCTCAGCGCAAAGCGGTAACTTTTGTTATTACAAGCTTTGATAGCGCAGTTTTAGAACGGGACAAGGATTTTATCATCAACTATCTCAGCACCCTTGGAGATGCGGAGATCGATCATATTATTTTTGATATTTCGGGAAATGCGGGCGGTAACGATTTGTATTGGCAGAATAATATCGTAGCACCCTTTGGCGGCATATATGAATGGACAAATTATTTGTACCTGCGTGATACGGAGCTGACCAGAAGCTGCTTTTTCAGCGATTTTGTCCCTAAGCCGATCAGCGAAATAAAAGATCACCAGTTGCCCGATTTCGTGCAGGAATTGGGATTAACGCATTTTATTAAGAACAACAACAGGCTTGCAGGAGTTGGCGATGACGCGATCCTCGGTGATAATGCGCTGTCGGAAAAACGCTGGGTAATAATTGATGCTCGTGTGTATTCATCGGCAGACAGCTTCAGTGCCTTTTGTAAGGCAACAGGCTGGGCAACGCTGGTGGGGCAAACGACCCTCGGAGACGGTCAGGGCACTTCGCCCGTAATGATCTCACTTCCGAATACAGGGCTTCTGGTGCGCTTCAGTGCCCTTGCGGCTGAAACACCGAACGGCACGCTGAACGCCGTTACAGGAACTGATCCCGATATTCCCGTTGCTTCTTCTGTAAGCTCGCGGGATACTGTTAATGAATTGATAGATAAAGATATTCATTGATGTTTTACATATATTTAAAACACGCGCTGTTTTATAACTGAATTTTTCATGGAGAAAACGAATGATAAGCGAAACGAAACAAATTTTAGAAGCCGTTAAAAGCGGCGCTCTATCGGTGGATGAAGCGTTGCTGAAGCTGAAGACTGAACCCTTTGAGGACATCGGCTTTGCGAAGGTGGATCTTCATCGCAAAACGCGGCAGGGTGTACCCGAGGTGATCTACGGAGCCGGCAAGACGGCTCAGCAGATGATCGGCATTATCGATGCGATGAGGAAAAACGGCGAGGAACGTATTCTGATCACCCGCCTTTCTCACGATGCCGCCGAGGAAATCAGACAAAAGCACGATATCACTTACTACCCGGAAGCGAAAATAGGGCTTGCGGGCGGTTTCCCCGTTCCGAACGGGATCGGAAAAATCGTTGTGGCAACAGGCGGAACGAGCGACATTCCCGTTGCCGAGGAAGCGGCTCTTACGGCTGAGGCGCTCGGTAATGAAGTCATACGGCTTTATGACGTGGGCGTTGCCGGTGTTCATCGGCTTTTATCCCATAAAGAGGAAATTATGAGCGCAAGCGTTATTATAGCTATTGCAGGTATGGAGGGAGCGCTTGCCAGCGTTATCGGCGGGCTTGCGGATTGCCCCGTGATCGCCGTTCCCACCAGTGTGGGCTACGGAGCGGCATTTGAGGGCTTATCGGCTTTGCTCTCTATGCTCAACTCCTGCGCCAGCGGAATATCCGTTGTTAATATTGATAACGGCTTTGGCGCGGGCTATCTTGCAAGTATGATAAACCATATGGAGGCAAAAAAATGAAAGCATTATATTTAGATTGCTCCATGGGCGCGGCAGGGGATATGCTCACCGCCGCTTTGTTGGAGCTTCTGCCTGATCCCGATGAGTTTATCGCAAGATTAAATGCGCTTTCCATTCCCGGTGTGCGGTTCAGGAAAGAGACCGTAACGAAATGCGGTATTAGCGGAACGCATATTTCCGTCACCGTTCACGGCGGGGAAGAAAGCGAAGATATGCGCGAACATAACCGCGAGCATCACCATAGCAGTATGCGTGAGATAGAGCATATCGTATCGCATTTGAATTTACCCGAAAAGGTGGAGAAGGATGTTCTCGCCGTTTACGGGCTCATCACTCAGGCGGAAAGCCACGTTCACGGAGTGCCTGTAACGGATATACATTTCCATGAGGTGGGTACTATGGACGCGATCGCGGACGTCACCGCGGTGTGTCTGCTGATGAATGAGCTGGCGCCTGATGAAGTGGTCGTTTCTCCCGTTCACGTGGGGAGCGGTCAGGTCAAATGCGCCCACGGAATTCTATCCGTCCCCGCGCCTGCCACGGCTTATATTTTGAAGGACGTTCCGATTTACGGCGGCAGTATCAAAGGAGAGCTTTGTACTCCAACCGGCGCGGCGCTTTTGAAGCATTTCGCCATGCGTTTCGGCGATATGCCTGTAATGAAAACGAGCGCCATTGGCTATGGAATGGGCAAAAAGGATTTTGAAGCGGCAAACTGTGTTCGCGCGATGCTGGGCGAGACGAATGACAAAAGTGATACAGTTTTGGAGCTTTCCTGCAACGTTGACGATATGACTGCCGAGGCGATCGCCTTTGCAACGGAGCGTTTGTTTGAAGGCGGCGCTAACGAGGTCTATACAGTGCCTATCGGTATGAAAAAATCGCGCCCCGGAACGCTTATCCGAGTTATGTGTAAGGAGCAGGACAGGGAGAAATTTATTGGTCTGCTTTTCAGGCACACCACCACTATCGGCGTGCGGGAAGCTGTTACACACCGCTACGTTCTTGACAGACGTATAGAGACCTTGAACACCCCCTACGGCGAGGTTCGCCGCAAGGTATCCTCCGGCTACGGAGTTAGCCGCGCGAAATATGAATACGACGATCTTTCACGTATTGCAAAAGAGCGGAATATCAGTCTTGATGACGTAAAAAAGGATATTGAAAGCTTATAGGAGAGAACCTTTTTATGGATATAATACACGAAAAAAAGCAGCATTTGGAAAACCATCTCAGGGAGCTCGGCAGCGTTGCCGTTGCCTTTTCCTCGGGCGTTGATTCAACCTTTCTTCTTAAGGTGGCACACGATGTTTTGGGCGAAAAGGCGATCGCCGTGACCGCGCGCTCCTGCTCTTTTCCCGCGAGAGAGCTGAATGAGGCAACGGCTTTTTGCGCGGAAAACGGAATAAAGCATATAATCGTGGATTCGGAGGAACTGGCTATTGACGGCTTCAGTCAGAATCCCAAAAACCGATGCTATCTTTGTAAAAAAGAACTGTTTACGAAGATAAAAAGCATTGCAAAGGAGCATGGAATTTCCCATGTTGCGGAGGGTTCAAATACGGATGATAGCGGCGATTACCGCCCCGGACTCATGGCGGTGGCGGAGCTGGAAGTCAAAAGTCCGCTGAGAGAGGCAAAGCTCTCAAAGGCGGAGATACGCACGCTCTCCAAGGAAATGGGCTTGCCCACATGGGATAAGCAGTCCTTCGCATGCCTGTCCTCACGGTTCGTTTACGGAGAAACGATCACCGAGGAAAAGCTTTCTATGGTTGACAAAGCGGAGCAAAGATTGCTTGATTTGGGCTTTCATCAGGTGCGCGTTCGAATCCACGGAAATATCGCAAGAATCGAGATAGACCGATCCGAATTTGAAAAGATACTTCAGCCCGAGATCGCGCAGGAACTCAACGGATATCTCCGTGAGCTGGGCTTCCTTTACGTTACCTTAGACCTCGGCGGTTATCAAATGGGAAGCATGAACAAAACCTTGGATTTGTAATTCTGTTTTAAATAAGGAGTATGAAAATGAATTTGGCAGTGGGAGCGAAGCTCTGCGGCTTCACCGTAAACCGCATAAGAAACTCAAAGGAACTTGGCGGAGATTTTATAGAGATGACCCATGACAAGACGGGCGCTGAGCTTTGCTGGGCGGACAACAAGGAGGAAAACAAGCTCTTTTCCGTTGCGTTCAAAACCCTTCCTGAGGACAGCACCGGTGTATTTCATATTTTGGAGCATTCCGTGCTTTGCGGCTCTGAAAAGTATCCCGTTAAAGAACCCTTTGTTGACCTTATGAGAAGCTCGATGAACACGTTCTTGAACGCGATAACCTTTCCCGATAAAACGCTCTATCCCGTATCCAGCCGCAACGAGCGCGATTTTCTCAATCTTTCCTCAGTTTATCTTGACGCGGTGTTTGCTCCCGCGCTTTTAAAAGATCCCAATATTTTCTATCAGGAGGGTATCCATACCGAGCTGAACGACGGTGTACCTTCCTATAAGGGAGTCGTTTTCAACGAGATGAAGGGCGCAACGTCAGGCATGGACGGCAAGCTGTGGCGGGGGCTTCAGGCGCTGATCTTCCCCGATAACTGCTACCGCTTCAATTCGGGCGGCGATCCCGCGGTGATTCCCGATCTCACCTATGAGCAGTACGTTGATACTTATAAAAGATACTATCATCCCTCTAATTCCCGCTTCTTCCTTGACGGCGACGTTCCCCTTGAGGATATCCTCGGTATGATAAACGCATATCTTGAAAAGTACGAAAAAGAGGATATAAGCTTTGAAGTCGCCGTGCAGACCCCCGTCGCAAACGAAGGAACGGCATACTATGAGATTTCCCCTGATGAGGACGGCTCGAGAAAAGCGGCTCTGGCGCTGGGCAGGATAGTCGGCACCTGGGAGGAAAGGACAAAGCTTAACGCGGCGCAGATACTGTGCGATGTGCTTGCGGGTTCTAACGAAGCGCCGCTGAAGCGCGCGATACTTTCTTCAAATCTTGCGGACGACGTGGAAATGTATATAACCGATGCGAGAAACCAGTGTCCCTTTATGCTGGTAATAAAAAATTCAGCCGCGGATGACGCGGATAAGATTTTGGAGGTTATAAAGAACACGGTAAATGGGCTGATAACGGACGGAATTGATAAAAAATCGATTCTTGCCTCGATCAACAGATTAGCCTTTAATTTAAAGGAACTGCCTGAGCCCCACGGGCTTTACCGCCTTTTCAACGCTCTTAGTTCCTGGAATTACGGCGGCGATCCGCTTCTCTATCTTGAAAATGACGATATGATCGAAAGCCTGAGAGGAATGGCTGAAAACGGCGGCTTTGAGAAGCTGCTTGATGAGATGCTCGGCGATCTCAACAACCTTTGTACGCTTCATATGCTGCCCTCACAAACCTTTGCACAGGAGCAGAGAAAGGCGGAGGCTGACAGGGTTCAAGGAGAGGTTTCAGCGCTAACCGATGAGGAACGCGAGGGACTGATCGAGCTGAATGAAAAGCTTGTTCTTTGGCAGCAAACTCCCGATTCACCCGAGGCGGCGGCAACGCTTCCCACCCTTGAGCTGAGCGCTGTTAAGGACGCTCCGGAAGCCCTTGAAACGATAGAAAGCGTTGTTGACGGAGTGACGGTGCTTTACCACCCGCTTCAGACCAACGGAATCGTTTATCTTACGATGTATTTTCCGCTGACGGCCTTCAGCCTTGATGAAATTTCAAAGCTGTCACTTCTGCCGGCTTTGCTCGGAGAGTTGCCTACCGAAAAGCACACAGCCGCCCGGCTTCAGCAGGAAATAAAAACTTATATCGGAAGCCTCGGCTTTGAGCTGGAAGCCTTTGCCAAGGACGGAAACACCGAAACCTGCACGCCGTATTTGATAGCAAAAGCCGGGATTCTCAAAGAAAATCTTTCAATAGCTCAGCTACTCATAGCGGAAATACTGACCCAAACACGCTTTGACGATCACGAAAAAATCAAAGAGCTTCTTATGCAAAGCTATGAGCAGGCACGCCAGGCAGTGGTGGCGGACGGGCGCGTTATGGGCAGACGCGCCGTTAACGCCCATTACAGCGCGAAAGCCGCGGTAAATGAAGCAACGGACGGCGGCTATTCATCATATAAATTCATCAGCAACTTTGCAAAAAAATTCGATGATAATATCGACCCGTTCGTTTCCCTTGCCGAGCGCGCTCAAAGCAAGGCGATAGGCAAAGCGGGGCTTGTGCTCAGCGTTATTGCAGATGAAGAAATTGCTGTTAACGAGCTGATCGCTCTGCTTCCCGAGGGTAAGGAGAGTCCCAAGGAGGCGGCGTATAAAACTGCGCTTCCCGAGAAAATCGGTATTCGCGTTCCGGCGCAGATTTCTTTTGCCGTTAAAGGCATCAGTCTGGCAGAATACGGACTTAAAACCACGGGCAGCCTGAGCGTAGCAAGCAAGATACTCGCGCTTGATTATCTCTGGAACGAGGTGCGCGTTCAGGGCGGAGCATACGGCGTTCATTTTCCCGTGTTGCATGACGGGCGCATAACCTGCACGTCCTACCGTGATCCTTCGCCCGCCCGCACGCTGGGCGTATATGACGGCTTATCCGAATTTTTAGGCGAATTTTGCCACAGCGGAGAAGACCTTGATAAATATATCATCTCAGCCGTTTCTTCAACTGAACCCCTGAGAGATCCCGATGAATACAGATACGCTGTTGACGAGCTGTGGTTCTCAGGCGTTACCTTTAATGAGAGAGCTAAAACGCGCCGCGAAATGCTCTCAACTACCCGCGAGGATCTTGAAAACTGGCGTTTCGCCCTTGATAAAATGGCGAAAAACGGCGCGGTTTGCGTAGTCGGCAATGACGAGGCGCTTAAGTCCTGCGACGGACTTACAGTTTTTGAACTATAAAAAGCAGTGTATTATACGTAGCTTATAACATCGCAAAAGCATGAGCAAATCACAGCGGTATTGCAATTTGTTCTATAATGATATAAAATATTATTAATTACGGCGGAGCTGTCAGCCTCCGCATGAACAGGAGGAAAACGTATGAAATTCAGCGAAATGCCATATGAGCGCCCGGAGCTTGATAAGGTTAAAGCTCAGCTTGCGGAGCTTGCCGAGCAACTCAAGTCCGCAAAAAACTATGAAGAGGCAAAAGCCGTCTTTCTTGAAAAGGAAAAGACACAGAAGCATATTCAGACTGCCGCAACACTATGCAGCATTCGTCACTCCATCGATACCCGCGATGCGTTTTACGATAAAGAAATGGCTTTTTGGAACTCCGCTATTCCGGAGCTTCAGGAGTATGAACAGCTCTTTACAGCCGCAATGCTGGAAAGCCCCTACCGCAATGATTTTGCCGCTGAGTACGGCGATCTGATGTTTGTCAATGCTGAGATCGCCCTCAAGACCTTCTCGCCGGATATCATTCCCGAGCTTCAGCAGGAAAATGAGCTTACGAAGGAATACGATAAACTTATCGCCTCCGCTAAGGTTCCGTTTGAGGGCGGGGTGTATACGCTTTCTCAGCTTACTCCTTTTAAGCGTGATCCTGATGACGCGCGCCGCCTTGCCGCTTGGAAAGCCGAAGGCCAGTGGTTCAAGGAGCAGCAACCTAAGCTTGACGAGATTTATGACAAGCTTACGCATCTGCGTGACACAATGGGCAAAAAGCTTGGCTATGAAGGCTACACCACCCTCGGCTACTACCGTATGGGAAGAAACTGCTATACTAAGGAGGACGTGGAGAAATTCCGCGCCGCCGTTCGCAAATATCTCGTTCCCGTTGCCGATAAGATCTATCGCAAGCAGGCGGAGCGTCTCGGCAAAGAATATCCGATGAGCTTTGCTGATAACGCGCTTGAATTCCGCTCGGGCAATCCCACTCCCTGCGGAACTCCCGATGATATTCTTGCCCAGGGCAAGAAGTTCTATGATGAGCTTTCTCCCGAGACCAGTGAATTTTTCAATATGATGCTTGATAACGAGCTGCTTGACGTACTCTCAACCGAGGGCAAGAACAGCGGCGGCTACTGCACGGAGATCGCTGACTACGGCGTACCGTTCATTTTCGCGAATTTCAACGGCACTCAGCATGACGTTGAGGTCGTTACCCACGAGGCAGGGCACGCCTTTGCCAGCTGGATGAACCGTGACCGCGTACCTATGGATTATATCTGGCCGAGCATGGAGGGCTGCGAGGTCCACTCCATGTCTATGGAATTTATGGCGTGGCCGTGGGCAGAGGGCTTCTTCGGTGATGACACGCGCAAATTCCGCTACAGCCACCTTTCGGGCGCTTTAACGTTTATCCCCTACGGCACGATGGTGGATCACTTCCAGCACGAGGTTTACGCGCATCCCGAGTACACTCCAAAGGAGCGCCACGCCGTGTGGAAAAAGCTTCTCGGCGAATATATGCCCTGGATGAAACTGGACGGCGACATTCCGTTTTACAGCGAGGGCGAAGGCTGGCAGCGCCAGAGCCACATTTATGATATGCCTTTCTATTATATTGATTACTGCCTTGCGCAGACGGTTTCCCTGCAATTCTGGGCAATGCTTCAGCAGGATCGCAAGAACGCGTGGGAGCATTATATGGCATATACCCGCCAGGGCGGAAGTCGAGTATTCACCGAGCTTCTGGCGAATGCGGGGCTTGAGAATCCGTTTGAGGAGGAGTGCCTGAAGGGCGTTTGCGCGAAGGCCGATGAGTGGCTTGATAATTACGACCTGAAGGGAGCGCTCTGATATGGCTCAGAGAAAAAAGCGGGGCAAGGCGGCAAAAGCCGCCTACTTCGTTTCATCCGGCAACGGAAATTATGTTTACACAGGCCCGCTCTATTCTATCATTGCCGGATCAGGGTTGACTGCCCGGCAGATAAGCATGCGCCGATTGCTTTTTTGCGGCTGTATAACCGCGTTATCCCTGCTGTGTGGGCTTCTTCCCGTGCCCGGAATGAGCAATACCTTTTACGTTATTATTCCGTATGCGGGAGCATTGATCTTCGGCGCGGTATCCTTGTGGAAAGCGGCGCGCGTAGCCTATTGGGGCGGAGACAAGCTGAGAGAATACGTTTATGAATCTACCGTGAAGCAGATCCCCGTGCTGACGCTTTTTTGCGCCGTGTTTGCGGGAATATCGGTAATAGGGGAAGGGCTTTGCCTTGTTTTTGAGAAAGCCGATCCCTCGTCAATCCCGCCGGCAATTGTATTTATTCTTGCCCACGCTGTTATTTTAGTGTTGGCGCTCGTTGAGCGTAGATTTGAGTCGAAGCTTGAGTGGGGAAATCATTAAAAAACAGTAACAAAAGTATTTTTTTCTTGACATTATCGCGGTAAAGCGGTAAAATAAATTAAATTTAGTATGCTACAGTGCCATACACTATTCACTTTAGCGGTTTAAATCGATAAGCCGTATGGCGGCTATTGTAGCCCGAAAATGGGGTACCCCATTTTACTTGTATCTGTGATACAAGTAATGATCTTATCAGTTAGAGACCGAAAGGTCTCCGATAAAAAACTTTTTTCAAAAAATTTTTTGGAGGTAAAACGAATGAAAAAAGCAAAGAAAGTGCTTGCGTTATTGCTTGCAGTTGCCATGGTCCTTGGACTTGCGGCTTGTGCAAAGCCATACACAGGCGGAGACACTTTGGTTGCTTCGATCGAGCAGGGTCTTGAAGGAAAATTCTCTCCCTTCTTCTCTCTTAGCGCGGCTGATTCTGACGTAGTTGGTTTCACAAGCCTTGCTACCTTCCCTGTAGACCGTGTTGGCAACCCCATACTTCATGGCATAAATGGTGAGAAACGTACCTATAACGGCACAGAGTACACCTATTATGCAGCCGCTGACGTTGATATTACTCAGAACGATGACGGCACCGTTTACTACGACATGACCATGCGTAAGGACATCACCTACACCGATGGCTCAAAAGCCAACATCGATGACCTTATCTTCGGTCTCTATGTAGTACTTGATCCTACATACGACGGTAACATCACCATGTATTCTCTTCCCATTCAGGGTCTTGATGAGTATCGTAACGGTATGGACAGCCGCCTTAACCTTCTCTTAGCAGAGGGCCCCGGCGAATACAAGGCTACCGATTACTTCACTCAGGAGCAGCATGACGCATTCTGGGCAGCATTTAATGCCGGTGGCGCAAAGTTCGCTCAGGAGATCGTTGATTACTGCATAGCTGCAGGCTATGGCGATAGTGTTGCCACAGCTGCTGCTATTTGGGGTTATAAGGGTCTTGCTGCTGACGCTACTGCCGCTGACTTCTTCGCAGCTATCGTTAAGCAAATGGGCTATGACCTTTCCGATGACGGTATCAACTATGAATCCGCAGGCACCAGCATTTCCAGCTTCATCGAGGCTGAAATGGGCGCAGACGCTTTCGCAGAGCTTTCCATCGGTGTTGAGACCGGTGAGTCCGCTGCGAACATCACCGGTATCCAGAGAACCGGCGACTATTCCATGCGTATAATCACCACTGAGTTTGACGCTACCGTTATCTATCAGCTTGGAATGTACATTGCTCCTATGGCTTACTACGGCGATCCCGCTCAGTACAACTATGAGAACAATCAGTTCGGTTTCACGAAGGGCGACCTTTCAATCGTAAGATCTAAGACCACTGCTCCTCTCGGCGCAGGTGCTTATATCTACAAGTCTTATGAGAACGGTACCGTTCGTCTTGAGGCTAACCCCGATTATATCTTCGGCGCTCCGAAGATCACCAACTTACAGCTTCTTGAAACCAGTGAAGCCAACAAGACCAGCGGTGTTGTTGCCGGCACTATCGATATCGCAGACCCGTCCTACAGCACCGATACCGCTAAGGAAATCGCT